>NZ_JANLVV010000298.1:0-51993 GCF_031364185.1 Salinibacterium sp.
GACCGCTGCGCCCGACCTTTGTCGAGGGCCTGCGCAACGAGGTTCAGATTGTCATCACGGTGTTGTCTATTGCACCGGATGAGTTCTACGACGCACTCGCGATCAACGCCGCCTCGCTCAGTACGCAGATCTCTGGCCTTCCGTTCTATGGACCGGTCGGGGGCATCCGCCTCGCCCTCATCTCGGCTCCCGGTGGGGCAGACCAGTGGGTCGCCTTCCCGAGGCACTCACAGCTTGCTGACGCCGTGTTCGATCTGACCGTCGCCGGCCGCCTCGTCACTGACGAGAATGGTAACGAGGACATCGCCATCATGATGGTGGAGGCCGAAGCCACCGAGGGCAGCTGGGAGCTCATCAAGGCAGGTGCCACGAAGCCGGATGAGGCCATCGTCGCGCAGGGTCTTGAAGCATCCAAGCCGTTCCTCACGCAGCTCATCAAGGCCCAGCTGTCGCTTGCGTCGACCGCAGCGAAGCCCATTCAGGACTTCCCGCTGTTCCCGCCCTACAGCCAGGCCACCTACGATTCCGTCGCCGGTCTCGCCTGGGAAGATCTCAAGGCCGTCTATCAGATCGCCGACAAGATCGAGCGCCAGAACGCCGACGACCAGCTCAAGGATCGCGTCAAGGGCCACGTTGCCGCCGAGGTCGAGGCCGAGCGCCTTCCCGCCTCCGCTAACGGCGAGGTGTCTGCTGCGTACAAGAGCGTGTCGAAGAAGGTCATGCGTAACCGTGTGCTGACCGAGGGCATTCGTATCGACGGTCGTGGCCTGACCGACATCCGTGCGCTCGACGCGGAGGTGCAGGTCATCCCGCGCGTTCACGGTTCGGCGATCTTCCAGCGCGGCGAGACCCAGATCCTGGGCGTCACCACGCTGAACATGCTCAAGATGGAGCAGCAGATCGACTCGCTGAATCCCGTCACGAAAAAGCGCTACCTCCACCACTACAACTTCCCGCCGTATTCGACGGGTGAGACCGGTCGTGTCGGTTCGCCGAAGCGCCGCGAGATCGGGCACGGGTTCCTCGCCGAACGCGCCCTCGTTCCCGTGCTCCCGTCGCGCGAGGAGTTCCCTTACGCGATCCGCCAGGTGTCAGAGGCTCTCGGTTCCAACGGCTCCACGTCGATGGGTTCGGTGTGTGCCTCGACCCTGTCGCTGCTGAACGCCGGTGTGCCGCTGCGCGCACCCGTCGCCGGTATCGCGATGGGCCTCATCTCCGACGACGTCGACGGCCAGGTCCGCTATGCGGCGCTGACCGACATCCTCGGTGCCGAAGATGCACTCGGCGACATGGACTTCAAGGTCGCAGGTACCTCCGAGTTCGTGACAGCGATCCAGCTCGACACCAAGCTCGCCGGTCTGCCGTCCTCTGTTTTGGATGGCGCGCTCAAGCAGGCGAAGGAGGCTCGCACCGCGATCCTCGCCGTCATCAACGCCGCGATCGATGCCCCCGACGAGATGGCGCCGACCGCGCCCCGTGTCATAAGCGTTCAGATCCCGGTCGACAAGATCGGTGAGTTGATCGGCCCGAAGGGCAAGACGATCAACCAGATCCAGGATGACACTGGCGCTGACATCTCAATCGAAGACAACGGGACCGTCTACATCGGTGCCGTCGACGGCCCGTCGGCAGAGGCAGCTCGTGCCGCAGTCAACGCGATCGCGAACCCGCTGAATCCAGAGGTCGGTGAGCGGTTCCTGGGAACCGTCGTCAAGCTCGCGACGTTCGGTGCGTTCGTCTCGCTCACCCCCGGCAAGGACGGCCTGCTGCACATCAGCGAGGTCCGTAAGCTCGCCGGTGGTAAGCGCGTCGAGAATGTGGAGGACGTACTCGCGGTCGGCCAGAAGATCCAGGTCGAGATCATCAAGATCGATGACCGCGGAAAGCTCTCGCTCGCTCCCGTCGACGATGCCGCAGAGCCCGCGGACACCGACAGCTCCGCTGCCGCGTCCGAGGGTCCGGAAGCGCCCGCTGAAGGGTAACGCGCCCGCGTGCTCCCGGGAGGGGTCCGGTGCTTGCGCCGGTACCCTCGCGGTCAGCAACGCGGAATAGATCTGCGCGGGGCCTCTCGCCAGGCGCTCGCGTAAGACACTAGGGCCCATCCCCTCGGGGATGGGCCCTTTTGCGTACTCACGATCGTGAGCCCCATCGGAACAGGGGGGTCGTCCGATCTCAGCATTCACTTGCTGCTGGCACGGACGCAGGGTTGCCTTCGAGGCGATGGTTGGCGACGCGACGACAGCCTTCGATACAGACGGATAACGATTGGTCGATCCGTATCCCGGCGCACCCCTGACGGCAATACAGTGATAAAACCTTGGGTGAGGACGAGTGGCCCGGCTCGAGACGAGACAGTTCGACATGACAGAGCGTGTACCAGCGCCGCAGGAGCCCGCCGACGCGACCCAACCTAGCGCGATTCAACCCGGCGAGGCCGAACTGCGTTTCGTTGGCAACTCCGATCTGCGGGTCTTTCCGATTGCCATGAGTGGCAATGTCTTCGGCTGGAAGACTGATGATGAGGCGACCAATCGCATTCTCGATAGCTTCGCGGCCCAGGGCGGCAACTTTATTGATACGGCCGACTCGTATGCGGCCGGACGCAGTGAGACGATGATCGGCAACTGGATGAGGTCACGCCGGAATAGATCGAGCATCGTGGTTGCCACCAAAGTGGGTAAGAGCGCAGACAACCCGGGTCTGCGCGCGAGGGTCCTGACGAGGGCCGTGAACGCGTCTTTGGATCGACTCGGAGTGCAGCACATCGACCTGCTGTACCTACATATCGATGACACGACGGTCGCTTTCGAGGAGACTTTACTCGCGGTCGACGAACTTATCCGAGCCGGGAAGGTGAGGTTCTTTGGCGGATCAGACCACACCGGCAATCGACTCATTGAGGCAAGGATCGCGTCGGCAATGGTCGGAGTGGCTCCGATGGTCGCCCTGCAGAACCACTACAACCTCGTACACCGCCAGGAATACGAGGGCGACCTGGCGAACGTTGCGGCGCAGCAGCGTCTCGGGGTCATGCCCCGGTTCGCTCTCGCGAGCGGATTTCTTACCGGCAAGTACCGGCAGAGGTCGGATCTGGCACTCAACCCCCGAGGCGGAGAGGCGGCGAAGTACCTCAATCGCCGGGGCCTGCGAATACTGTCCGCTCTCGACGGGATCGCGAAGGCTCACGACTCAAGCGTCGCCTCCGTCGCCCTGGCCTGGTTGCTGGCCAAGCCGAACGTGGTCGCTCCGGTAGTCTCGGCCTCGCATCCGGAACAGGTGGCTGACCTTGCCGCCGCCGCTGGGTTGCAACTCTCACGACTACAGGTAGCCGAGCTCGACCTCGTGTCACGCTAGCCAACTGCCCATCACTGCCGTCGCAACAGCTTCCTTCATTCTCGAAGCAGAGCAGCACCGCGATGGCACTCCCGCTTCGACTGCGGTCGTCGCTAGTGGCCCACGGATTCTGCCAACACACGATTAGCGATACGGCCCAAAGCGGCGGATGCTGCGACGGAGTCCCCAGCGTAGCCGCCGGCGAGAGCACCATCCCTGGCGAGCAACAGCTCGTCAGCTGCGTCGCCGGGAACCGGGTGGCCCATGCTGCGCAAGAGCTCGGCGAGGGTATCGACGTACCACTCGCGGTGGGCCGTCACCACCTTCCTGACAGGATGATCAGACTGAGGGAACTCGGCGGCGGCATTGATGAACGGGCAGCCGCGGAATCCAGGCCTGTCGATTTCGGCGATGACCGCCGCGATGAACTCCCGCAGGGCTATCTCGGCGTTGGGTGAGCTGGCGATGATCGCTTCGAGGTTTGCACGCACGGTGGCGTGACGATGTGTGATGTATTCGACGATCAGGTTGTCTTTGGCGCGGTAGTGCTTGTAGAACGTGGCCTTGGTGACTGATGACGCGCTGATGATTCGGTCGACGCCGACATTGCGGATTCCATCTTCATAGAACAGCACGTTCGCCGTGTCGAGAATGCGGCCTTTCGCGGGAGCGCGCTGTATCGCTGGAACCAGATTGACGGTGGTGAGTGCTTCTAAAACGGCCACAGCGCGACTCCTTCGTGAATGATGTGACGGCAATGTCGTCGCTGCCACAGTCGTGGCAACGATGGTGCATGACCGTTATCGGGATAACGGTCATGCACAGGCTTCGGGGCCTGCGATATACCGTAGCATATGTGGACAGACAGACCAGTCTGTTTGTTCACTTTTTATCCCCCCCAATACGTGGGTCACGTCGCAGACAGGGTGTTCAGCGGCATGACGTAGGCTCGGCGGGTGATAAACGGTGCTGTGTCTCTCCCGCTCGACCTTCCGGAACTCTCCTTTATCGCATCGGGTGATGCGCTGGTTCGTCGCACAGTGCTACCCAGTGGGGTGAGAATACTCACCGAGTCCGTGCCAGGCGCGCGAAGCTCCACGATCGGATACTGGGTTGCGGTGGGGTCGAGGGATGAGTTGCCGGAGACCTACGGTTCCACGCACTTCCTGGAGCACCTGCTCTTCAAGGGGACGACCACCCGCAGCGCCCTCGACATCGCGGTGGCCTTCGATTCGGTCGGCGGCGAGCACAACGCTATGACTGCCAAGGAATACACCTGCTACTACGCCAAGGTCCAGGATAAAGATCTCCCGATGGCCGTGGACGTCCTGGCCGATATGTTCACGTCATCGATAATCGACCCGGACGAATTCGAGACCGAGCGCGGCGTGATTCTCGAAGAACTCGCGATGGCCGACGATGACCCTTCGGACGTCGCGAGCGAGCGCTTCTTCGAGGCCGTTCTGGGTGATCATCCCCTTGGCCGGCCCATTGGCGGAAGTCCGGACACGATCGCGGCAGTCTCCCGGCAGGCAGTGTGGCAGCACTATCGGGCCAACTATCGCGCCCAGGATTTGGTCATTACCGTGGCTGGCGCTGTGGACCACGATGACGTAGTTAGCAGGGTGACAGCAGCGCTTGAGCGGGCCGGCTGGGATCTCGCCCTGGAATCTGAGCCTGTGCCCCGGCGCGCATCCACTCACGACCTCATCGAGCGCGGCAGCCCGCTGGTGGTGGTCAAACGCCCGATCGAGCAGGCCAACATCCTCCTGGGCGTGGCGGGACTCGCCGCTGCCGATGAGCGAAGGGCCACGCTCTCGGTCATGAATGCGATCTTCGGTGGCGGGATGTCGAGCCGTCTTTTTCAGGAGATACGCGAGAAACGTGGGCTCGCGTACTCTGTTTACGCCTTCGCGCCGAGTTACTCAGACGCCGGCGTGTACGGCATCTACGCCGGGTGTTCCCCTGCGAAGGCCTCCCAGGTGGCCGAACTCATGGTCGGCGAATTCGCACGCCTCGCCGAGGGTGGCGTGACGACCGAGGAGATGCGTCGCGCAACGGGCCAGCTGAGCGGTGCATCCGCCCTCGCTCTCGAAGATTCCGACACCAGGATGTCGAGGCTTGGTCGTAGCGAGCTCACTCTCGGTGAATTCGTTGACCTTGATGAGTCACTCCGACGCCTGAATATGGTGACGGCGGATGCGGTGCGCGAGCTCGCGACAGAACTGGCAGCCCGTCCGATGTCCATCGCCGCCGTCGGCACAATTGATGACACGGCGTTTGCGGGAATACCCACCCTCAACGCCCCGGCACGCCCGCAGGAAACCAGGTAACCAGGTCATGGCTCATTACCTCTACCTCGTGCGTCACGGCGAGCAACAGGATGCAGAGCATGGGCTCCCCGACGGACCGCTCTCGGGAAAGGGCGTGCGCCAGGCGCGCGCTATTGCGGAGCGTCTGGGGGGAGTTCCCTTCACGCGTTCCTGGCATTCACCCCTGGAGCGCGCCGCGGAGACAGCGAGGATCATGACCGAAAGGATGCCTGCGCTAGAGTCGCAGCCCAGTTCGCTGTTGATGGACTGCATCCCCTCGGGGCCCACGAACGACATGCCCCACTCCTTCGAATCGTTTTTCGGTTCGGTGACGGCCGCCGAGATCGAGGCGGGGGAGGCGCAGATGGCTGACGCCGTGGCCGAGTTCCTGGCACCGGCACGCCATGACCAGCACGATCTGCTCATCACCCACAACTCCGTGATCGCGTGGTTCGTGCGAGAGGTTTTCGGCGCACCGACCTGGCGTTGGCTCGGCATCAACCAGGCGAATTGTGGGCTTACCATCATCCGGGTCAGGAGTGCCAAGCCTCCGGTGCTGGTCACTCACAACGATCTCGGTCACCTTCCCGTCGAATTGCGCACGGGCATGCCGGAGCTGCAGCCGTTCTAACGGCGCGTCAGTTGCTTCGCGTACCAGTTGGTTGCGTTGGGATTGTCGTTATACGGCTCGATGTCGACGTATCCGCTCGAGCGGTACAGGTTTCCGGCGGCGGCGAGGCTTGAATTCGTGTCGAGCACGATCTCGACAGCCCCGAGCTCGGCAGCAAGTCGCTCCAGCTCGGCGAGAAGCGCTCGACCCAGGCCGCGGTGCCGTGCCGTGGGCTGAAGCCAGAGGTGCTTCGCCTCGAATCGGGCGTTGTCGAGTGACCGGATGCCGCCACAACCGACCGCGCGCCCATCCAGTTCAACCACGAGGAACAGTCCCTTCGGCGGCGTGAAGGTCTCGCGGGAGGGGAACGTGGTGACGTAGCCGACCGCGTTCGGAAAGGTTGACTCGCGGTAGTCAAAGTATTCGGCGAGAAGTGCGTGCGCCGTGGCATCCGATACCGCTGTTTCGACAAAGGCCTGCACCCGTCCAGCGTAGGCGTGAACCCAAATTCTCTGACGACGAGGAGGCAAGGTCGAGTGGGCCGCGACACTTCGACGGCAGTCGACCTTGATAGATTTACCGCATGACAACGAGGGTCGCCGTCATCGGCGCTACGGGAAAAATGGGCCAGCTCGCCTCCCAGATTATCGAGGCTTCCGATGATTTCGAGCTCGTGGCTCGGATCGATTCAAAGGGCGAACTGAGCGACATGCTTGGTGCTGATATCGCTGTGGATGTCACACTCCCGGCCGTCTCGCAGGGAGTCGTGGAATTCGCGGTCGCCCATGGCATCAACGTGCTGGTGGGCACGTCGGGCTGGTCGAGCGAACGTATTGCCGCGCTGGAGCGCACCATTTCCGGAAATCTCTCCGTCGGCGTGATCATCGTGCCCAACTTCTCGATTGGTTCGGTGCTCGCCACATCGTTCGCCGCGATGGCGGCGCGATTCTTCGACTCCATCGAGATCGTCGAGGCTCATCATTCGTCCAAAGTTGATTCGCCCTCCGGGACGGCAGTGCGCACGGCTGAGTTGATGGGTGCCGCCAGAGGCGCGCTCGGGCCGGTCGTGGCTCCCCACGTCGACCAGCGCGCTCGGGGACAGCAGGTCTCGAGCATTCCCATTCACAGTCTGAGGATGCAGGGTGTCGTCGCCAAGCAGGAGGTCATTTTCGGGGGGAACGGCGAGATCCTGACGATCAGCCACGACACGCTCGCGCCGAGTGCGTACGAAGCCGGGATCCTGCTCGCACTGCGAGCGGCCCGCACTGCCCGAGGCGTGACCGTCGGCCTCGACCGACTCATTGATCTTGGCCTCGAGCGTGCCCACGGTGGTCCGGCTTCGTGAAGGCTCGCATCGCGACCCTCGTGATGGCGGCGTTGTTGGTGTTGTACCTGGTGTTCGTCACCAACTACGCGATTCTCCTGATCAACTCGGCGGAGCTGCTCGCGAAGGCGCTCGGATTCGCGCTCGTGGTTCTTCCGGGGATCGGTGCCTGGGTGCTCATTGCCGACCTGGTGTTTGTCGTCAGAGGAGAGAGGTTGCTCAGGCAACTGGGAGTTGAGGGCGGGCTGCCTGTCGACACGCTGCCACGCATGCCCAGCGGTCGTGCCGATCCCGCCGCCGCCGATGCTGAATTCCCGAGGTACCAGGCCGAAGTTGAGGCAGATCCTGGGTCATGGCGCGCGTGGTTGAGGCTCGGGCTCGCTTACGACGCCAGTGGCGATCGCCGTCGCGCGCGCTGGGCCACGCGCCGGGCGATTGCGTTGCATCGCTCTGCTCCCGCCTGACGGTTGCTGGGGCTCTCGATTCAGAGCGACTCCACGAGCTCCTGGATCGCGGCTCGAACAGTGGTGTGGCGGAATTCGAAACCGTCAGCGAGCAGTCGGTGTGGAACGACGTTCTCGCTCGAGAGGAGCAGGTCTCGACCGGCATCCCCCAGGGCGTTCAGGGCGAATTCGGGCACCGCGAAGGGATGCCACCTGCCCAGGGCATCCGCAAGGCCATCGGTGATCTCGGCCGAGGTTGCCGGGGTGGGGCCGGCCAGGTTGACCACTCCATCCAGCCCGGACGAGAGCAGATGCCGAATGGCAGCGGCCTCGTCGTGGAGCGAGATCCAGGGCCAGTTCTGCTCGCCCGAACCGAATCTCGAGCCGAGCCCTAGCTTCGTGAGCGGAATGAGGGGCGTGAACGCACCGCCGTTACCCACGACGACACCCGTGCGAAACATCACGACGCGAGTCGTCGACGGTGTGAGTCGGGCAGCATGCTCCCATGCCTCAACCACGTCGCTGAGAAAGCCTCCGCCTTTGGCCGAGGTCTCGGTGAGTTCGACGCCGGGCTGGTCGCCGTAATACCCGACGGCCGAGCCGCTGAGGAATACCGCCGGAGGGGTTGCTGCTCGTTCGATCGCCTCGGCGATGGTCTGGGTGCCTTTAACCCGCGAGTACAGGATCTCCCGTTTATAGCTGCTCGTCCACGGGATCCTGCCCGTGGTTGCACCCGCGAGGTTGATGACGGCGTCGGCCGCGTCAATCGCGCGCTGGTCGACGGTCAGCTCTGACGGCATCCACAGGAACTCGGTACTCGTTCTTGGTTCCGACCTCACCAGGGTGGTGACCGTGTGGCCGTCTTCCTGAAGTTGCCTGGTGAGCTCTGTGCCGATGAATCCGGATGCCCCGGCGATCAGCACACGCAGCGATGGGGCCATCAGGCGAGGCTGGCTTCGAGCGTGATCGGGATCCCGGCCAGGGCCCGTGAGACCGGGCAGTTCTGCTTCGCAGCTTCGGCAAGCATCTGGAATACGTCATCACCCAGCCCCGCAACTTTCGCGCTGACCAGAAGGTGGCTTCCGGTGATGCCCGTGGCGGGATCGAAGGTGACGGCCGCGGTCACCTGCAGGCTTTCGGGAGGAGTGCCGTTGCCAGCCAGGGCACCGGCGAACGCCATCGAGTAGCAGGCCGAGTGCGCGGCGCCGAGCAATTCCTCGGGGTTTGTCTTACCTGAGGTGCCTGTCGATCGGGCGGCCCAACTCACAGGGAACTCTGCCGCGTCGGATGAGTCGAGGGATGTGGTCCCCGTGCCGCTCATGAGGTCGCCAAACCACAGGGTGGTTGCTTCGCTGGTCACTGGCATGTGTGCACCTTTCGTTGGTTCCACACTATGCGCTGCGTCAGGCGGCGGCACCCCTTGCGCCTCGGGCTCGGGCAAGCAGCAGGTAGATGTGGCATCCCAGGCAGAAACCGAAGACGGCGTTGAGGAATGCGGCAATGAACGCGAGGCCCGCCGCGACGACGAGAGCGTAAGGAAGACCCGCCAGGTGAAGGACAAGCCCTGACAGGCCGATGGCAAAGCCCACACCCTGGGCGAAGGTGGGCGGCTTTGGGTCTTCGCGGTGGGTCGGTGGGCTGAGCCGTGGTCGGAGGAGCGTCGTGAAAAGCAGGCCATAAGGATGGCGGCGGACTCCGGCGAATGCGCCCCAGCCGAAGAGGGCTGTGACGACAGCGAGCAGGATGAAACCGGGCTCGATCGCCCTGCGTGCCGGCGAAACGCCGAGGGCGTGAGCGAGGGAGACTCCGACGACCAGCAGTAGCAGTGCCGCCGTGATGGCGGCGCCGAATCGCGGGCTGCGTGGGTCGATTCCGGACTGGGGTGGGCGAGGCGGTGGAGCGTTTGTCATGCCACCAGGAGCCTGTCGAGTTCAGAGCTGACGACATCCCGCCGCGCTGCGCTGCCGATACGGGATCGCACGACTCCGCTGCGGTCCAGGATGAGGGTGGTCGGCGTCTGCACGATTCTGAACCGTACCGCGAGCTCCGGGCGAAGTCCGAGATCAATGTCGACGTGTCTGACGCCGTCTCGCTGGCGTGCGAGCTCGTCCAGCACCGAATGTGTCATTCGGCACGGGGAGCGCCGCCACACCACACCCACGGCGGTGGCCAGTGCAGTGAGTCCGAACAGTGTCACAGCGATCAGGATGAAATTCATGATGCGGCTACGGTAAGCCAAATCCGGGCCGAGACACCGAGTGTTTCCATCTGTTACTCCACCGGTGGCGGCACAGTAATATTGGCGCGATGGACTCCGCGATCCCCACCCCGTACGAAGACCTGCTGCGTGACACCCTCGCCAACGGCACGCCTAAGTCAGACCGCACCGGCACCGGCACCCGAAGTGTGTTCGGCCGTCAGCTGAGGTACAACCTCGCCGACGGCTTCCCCTTGATCACCACGAAGCGTGTCCACTTCACGTCGATCGCCTATGAGCTGCTGTGGTTTCTTCGTGGTGAGAGCAATGTGGGATGGCTGCGTGAGAACGGGGTCACCATCTGGGACGAATGGGCGGATGCCTCGGGTGAGCTCGGGCCCGTCTACGGAGTGCAATGGCGCTCCTGGCCGACCCCGAGTGGTGGGCAGATCGACCAGATCTCCGAGGTCATCGATGCGATCAGGGCAACGCCGGATTCTCGCAGGCTGATCGTGTCGGCGTGGAACCCGGCCGACATCCCAAACATGGCGCTGGCTCCGTGTCACGCGCTGTTCCAGTTCTACGTCGCGAACGGCAGGCTGTCATGCCAGCTCTACCAGCGCAGCGCTGACCTGTTTCTCGGTGTTCCCTTCAATATCGCGAGCTATGCCCTACTCACCCACCTCGTCGCCGAGCAGGTGGGACTGGAGGTCGGCGACTTCGTGTGGACCGGCGGCGACTGCCACATCTACGACAACCATCTCGAGCAGGTGACCGAACAACTTCGCCGCGAGCCATTCCCGCTGCCTGCGCTGACAATCACGACCACGCGCGACAGCATCTTCGACTATGAGTTCGGTGACCTCACACTCGAGAATTACCAGCATCATCCCGCGATTCGCGGCGCCGTAGCGGTATGAGCGCCCCTGTCACCACCGAGTTGGCGATGATCTGGGCCCAGGCGCGAGGAGGGATCATCGGTAGCGCAGGCACCATGCCCTGGCATGTTCCGGAAGACCTGGCTCATTTCAAAGAGCTCACCACCGGTGCCCCGGTCGTAATGGGTCGAAAGACCTGGGACTCTCTGCCGCCGCGGTTTCGCCCTCTCGAGGGTCGCCGCAACATCGTAATCACCCGTGACACTACGTGGGGAGCTGTGGGAGCTGAGGTTGCTCACTCCGCGCAGCAAGCACTCGATCTGGCCTCCAACGACCGGCCCACCACGGTATGGATCGTGGGTGGGGCCGCAATCTACGCGGAATTCATGCCGAGGGCCGACCGACTGGAGGTGACGGAGATCGACGCAACGATGGACGGCGACACCACGGCGCCAACGATCTCTGAAGACTGGGGCATCGACGTAGTTGAACCGGAAAGTGGCTGGCACTCGTCGGGCAGGGGCCTCGACTACCGCTTCCTGACCTACCGGCGAACCGACACCCGATAGCCTGTAACCCGTGGCTATAGACAATCCATTCGGGCAGGTACTCGTCGCTCTCATTACTCCGTTCACAGCGGAGGGGGAGGTCGACTGGCCAACCGTCGAGAAGCATATCGACGATGTCATCTCGGCGGGCGCTGACGGCATAGTCATCTCGGGAACGACGGGTGAGACATCCACCCTCACCGATGCCGAGAAGCTCAGGCTGGTGGAGGTCGCCAAGAGCGTCGCCGCTGGTCGCGCAAAGATCGTCATGGGTGGCGGTTCGAATGAGACGGCTCACGCGATCGAGTTGCACAAGTCGAGCGCGCGGGCCGGTGCGGACGCGGTCATGATCGTGACCCCGTACTACAACAAGCCGACCCAGGCCGGCGTGCTCACCCACTTCAGGATGATCGCCGATGCGACAGATCTTCCGGTGATCCTGTATGACATCCCGGGCCGCTCGGGCATTCCGATCAGGTATGAAACGATCCTCCGGGCATCCAAACATCCGAACATCCGGGCAGTGAAAGACGCCAAGGGCGACTTCAGCGAAGTAAGCCGCGTACTGAACAACACCGACCTGCTGTACTTCTCGGGTGACGACTCGAACATTCTCCCGCACCTGGCGATTGGGGCAACGGGTCTCATCGGAGTGACCGCCAACATCGCGGCCACTCCGTATCGACAGATCGTGGATGCCGTCAACGCCGGCGACCTTGCCACCGCCACCGCGGCGCATAAGCTGCTCGAACCGCTGGTGCGCGCCGTCATGACCCACGTTCCCGGCACCGTCGCCGCGAAGTACATCCTGCATGGCCTGGGTCGGATCGCCAGCCCTCGTGTGCGCCTGCCACTGGTGGGCCCCGAAGATGGGGAGGCCGCGATCATCGAGGATGACCTGAGCCTGGTTCGAGACATCCCGGGCCTGAACTTTGACAACTTCCGTCCAGACCGAAACGCTGCCGCCGGCGGCGCACTGCCGAAAGTCGCAGGAGCTACGCGTTAGTCGCGGGCGGGTCACGAAGAATTACCCAGGGGGCTAGAGGCCCCATCACACCCACGCAAGGTTCAGATGCCAGTCTCCATTTTTTCCCCTCCCGCACTTCCCCAGGGCACTCTCCGCGTCACCCCCATCGGTGGTCTTGGCGAGATCGGCCGCAACATGACCACGTACGAGTTCGACGGCAAGCTGCTGATCGTTGACTGCGGCGTGCTGTTTCCCGAGGAGAACCAGCCGGGCGTCGACCTGATCCTCCCCGACTTCAGTTCCATCAGGGATCGCCTCGACGATGTGCTCGGTATCGTGCTCACGCACGGCCACGAAGATCACATCGGTGCGGTGCCGTACCTGTTGAAGTTGCGCCAGGACATCCCCCTTATCGGCAGCACCCTCACACTCGCGCTCATCGAGGCGAAGCTCAAAGAGCACAGGATTACGCCGTACACCCTGACCGTGCGCGAAGGCCAGCACGAGAAACTTGGCGCGTTCGAGCTCGAGTTCATCGCTGTGAACCACTCCATCCCGGATGCGCTCGCGGTCGCACTGACCACACCGGCCGGCGTCGCGCTGCACACAGGCGACTTCAAAATGGATCAGCTGCCCCTCGACGACCGAATCACCGACCTGCGTGCCTTCGCGCGGCTCGGAGAGAAGGGCGTCGACCTGTTCCTTCCCGACTCCACCAACGCGGATGTGCCCGGTTTCACCCCCAGCGAGCGCGACATCGGCCCCGTTCTTGAGGCCGTGATTGCTAAGGCACCCCGACGGGTTATCGTGGCCAGTTTCTCGAGCCATGTGCATCGAGTGCAGCAGGTGCTTGACGCCGCCGCCGCCAACAATCGCAAAGTCGTGTTGATGGGGCGCTCGATGGTTCGCAACATGGGCATTGCCGCCGATCTTGGGTTCCTGAAGGTGCCAGACGGTGTATTGATGGATGCCAAAAAGGCGGCCGACCTGCCTGACGATCGGCTGGTCTATATGTCGACCGGCAGCCAGGGTGAACCGATGGCGGTGCTCGCGAGGATGGCCAACATGGAGCACCAGATTGAGGTCGGCAAGGGTGACACCGTCATCCTCGCCTCCTCGCTGATTCCCGGCAACGAAAACGCGGTGTATCGGGTGATCAATGGGCTGACCAAGCTCGGCGCCAACGTCGTGCATAAGGCGAACGCGAAGGTACACGTTTCGGGCCACGCTGCGGCGGGGGAGCTGCTGTACTGCTACAACATCCTGAAGCCCAAGAACGTGCTTCCCGTGCACGGTGAATACCGTCACCTGGTCGCCAACGCGAATCTCGCCATCCAGACGGGAGTGCCGGAGGAGAATACGATCATCGCCGAAGACGGCACGGTGATCGACCTGCGCGATGGCGTTGCCAGCGTCGTAGGCCAGCTCGATCTCGGCTATGTGTATGTCGACGGCTCGAGTGTCGGGGAGATTACGGATGCCGACCTCAAGGATCGCCGCATCCTGGCCGAGGAGGGTTTCATCTCCATTTTCGTAGCGGTAGATCCACAGACCGGCAAGGTTATCGTCGGCCCCGAGATCCAGTCGCGGGGCTTCGCCGAAGACGAGAAGGTCTTCGATGCGGTCATCCCTCAGGTGTTGAAGGCGTTGACGGATGCTGCGGAGAACGGCACTCGCGATACCCATGCCTTCGCGCAGGTTGTCCGTCGCACCGTCGGCCGCTGGGTCAATACACAACACCGCCGCCGCCCGATGATTGTGCCGGTCGTCATCGAGGCGTAGTCGAGAGGCACAGTTATCGATCCGGGCGGCGAAGCCGTTCGGTCGAGCCATAGCTCGGATGAGGTGGTGAACCACCCCATCTTTCGGGCGTGACTGCGCCACGAGCGAAGATTGCCCCCCTAACCCCGTGGCTCTGACGCGGGCGGGCGGAATTTGTGCCGCTCTGGTTCGCGCCATCCCGAATCGCGCTTTGTCGTTCGCGATGCGGGGCTGCGGTCTCGGTTTCGAGACCGGCACAGCAGGCCGTGGCTGCCGAGCCGTACCGCCGTTGGCGGGAGTACCTGCACCTGCGGCGGGGTCTAGTGACGGGTGGCGGGACTCGCTACTCCCGCCGCCGGTTGTGGACTCCCGCCGGCAACTCTGCGCGCTCGCACTGCACGCAACTCTCAACGGAGGAGGTGCGGCATCGGTCGTAGAGGTAACGAGGTCTCGTCCGATTAGCTCCAGCAGTCTGTGACCCGCACCGTCGGCGAAACGTCGGGTGGGGATATCCTCCTCTCGAATGATTTGGTTTAGCCCCGTGTCGAATAGTGTTATGCGAGGCAATCTCAACGGCGAAAGTCGCAGATAGTGAGGATGGTTCACGTGGGAATCGCACGCAAATGGATTTTTCCGATCATCCGGATCCTGATTTTTGTGGCCATCGCCGCAGCGCTGGTGAAGATCGCGTTCTTCGCTGACAGTATGCCCGCCAATGACGCTGCCTCGCCGACCGGGCAGGTCGTGGAACCACAGGTCGCGGTCACGGTCGGCACAATCCAGAATGACGTTACGCTGCAGGGCACTGTCGCTGCTGACGCTGCGGTCGAGATCAAGGCGACTCTTGCGGGACAAGTTCGCGAGGTGCTCGTCAAGGCCGGACAGGCGGTGGATGTTGGCACCGAGATCCTGATTCTAAGGGCCGACGTGATCAATCCCGACGGCACCTCCTACGTGGACTACGAGACCGTGGTCTCGCCCACAGCCGGGGTGCTGTCGAGCCTTACGGCGCTCGTCGATCAAACCTTCGCCGTGGGGGACGACGTGGGCAAGGTCGCCCCACCCACGTTCAACGTGAGTGGACCTATCGCTCCCGAACAGCAATACCGGTTGCTGAACCAGCCCACCGAAGCCCAGGTCACGATCGCTGGCGGCCCAGCCCCATTCGCCTGCGGAGGGCTCACGATCACGGCGCCGGTTACCGGCTCGGATGCTGGCGCTCCTGCTCCGACCCCCACGGTCCGGTGTGCGGTTCCCGGCGACGTGAAAGTCTTCGCGGGTCTCTCGGCCGAGCTCACCCTCGCCGGCGGAGTTGCAGCCGACGTGCTGACCGTTCCCGTGACGGCGGTCGAGGGAGCATCGGAGACCGGCAACGTCTTCTTCGTGCTGCCTGACGGATCGACCGAATCTCGACCCGTCACGCTAGGAATCAACGACGGCATCAACATACAGATCGTCGACGGCCTGGTGGAGGGTGACATGATCCTGCAGTTCATTCCGGGTGCACCAGCCGCGACCGTGCCGCTGCCCGGCCAGTGCATCGACGACGGCAAGGGCAATACGGTCTGCGGATGAGCCTGCTGAGCCTGAGCGGTGTCACGAGGTCTGTCGACCTTCCTGACGCCCCACCGCTACATATTTTGAGAGGCATAGATCTCGAGGTCAATGTCGGAGACCACGTGAGCATTGTCGGGCGTTCTGGTTCCGGAAAGTCGACTCTGTTGAACCTGTTGGGCCTGCTCGACAACCCCACCGAGGGAGAGATCCGCTTTGACGACAAGCTGATCTCGAAAATGTCCGCCACTGAGCGGGATCGGTCGCGAGGTCGAGATGTTGGGTTCATCTTTCAGCAGTTCAATCTTCTGGGAGGGCGGTCGGCCCTGGAGAACGTCATGACACCGCTGCTGTACGCGACAGGAAAACAATTTTGGCGAAGGAAGCAGTTCGCAATGGAGATGCTGGGGCGCGTGGGTCTCGAAAGTCGCGCCCAGAGCATGCCGGAGAAGATGTCAGGCGGTGAGCAACAGCGGGTGGCGATCGCTCGGGCGCTGGTGCGTGGTCCGCGGCTGATCCTCGCCGACGAGCCCACCGGCGCGCTTGATGTGGAAACGGGCGCGACGATTATGGCTCTCCTGGATGAGGTGGCCGAGGCATCCGGAGCCGCACTCATCACCATCACCCACGACGTGAACGTGGCGGCCCTCGCACGCAGCCACTACCGCCTGGATCGGGGGGTTCTCCAGCCCGTCGACGTCAGCCGCGTGCTGGCAGTGCAGCCGGGTATGCCCCGGTGAGTGGCCTTATCGGGGCGATCGCGGAGGCGTGGGCCGAACTGCGCATCCACAGGACAAGGGTGCTGCTGAGCCTGATCGGGGTGGCTGTCGCCGTCACCGCGATCACGACCGTGGTGGGCCTCGGGGCCATTGCCCAGCAGGCCACCACCGAGAGTTACGAACGCAGCTCGGGGCGCCCCGCGACCCTGTTCATCAGTGCATACAATCCCGTTTCTGGCGAGTCACCGGATGCCGAAACCATCACCGAAGCGTTCACCACCGCGGTGGATCGCTACGCGATCACCTGGTCAACCCGTTCTACCGGCTCGCAGGTCTCCGTTCAGTTCGTCGATGGCGTCACCTCTGTCGGTACGACGATTGTGGATGCCGACTACGGCACCATGCATCGCGTCAGGCTCGAGAAAGGGTCGTGGTTCTCCGAGGCGGACGCTGACCGACTGGCTCCGGCGCTCGTCGTCAACGAGGTGGTCTGGACTCGGATGGGCTCTCCCGACCTCGCCACGCATCCCACGGTGACGCTCGACGGACCGAATCCGGTCACGGCGGTGATCATCGGGGTGACACCGTCGGCGTCCTTTGATGAGTGGCCGACGATGTTCATGCTCACCGATTCATATAACCGCATCTCGACGCCCGAGCAGCAGGCGGCTCTGTTCCCGCAATACGAGATGTGGGTTCCGCCCGAGATCTCGGATGAACTCACGCCGCTCATCGAACGAGACATCGCCAGCGCCCTGGGCGAGGGCTGGCAGGTCAACGTCAACCGCCAGGATTATCAGGCCTTCGGTGGCGAAGATCCTCTACTGCCTCTCAAGCTTCTGGTGGGAGGGGTCGCGGGCCTGGTGCTGTTTCTCGGTGCGCTTGGCCTGGTGAATATCTCGCTTGTGACGGTGCGCCAGCGTATCCGCGAAATCGGTATTAGGCGCAGTTTCGGCGCAACAGCGGGCCGTGTGTTCTTCGCTGTCATGATGGAGAGCGTTGTCGCCACCGTTGCGGCGGGAGTGGTCGGGGTTTTTCTCTCCGTTCTGATCGTGAAGAGCCCGATGGTGACGGATCTGATCGGGCAGGGCGTTACCGACCTGCCGGCGTTCCCTCTCGAGGCCGCGCTGATCGGTCTCGGGGCCGCGACACTGGTGGGTGCGCTTGCCGGTTTGCTCCCCGCAGTTGTCGCCGTGCGCGTGAAGGTCATCGACGCCATCCGTTACTGATGTGAGCCGAAATGCGCGCTGACACGCGCCCCGGGCATCCCCGGTTGTGACGGCCGTCGCGGGTACCGTGGAGCCCATGGCTACGAGCACCAGGTCGACGTCGCGCGCCCGCACGACTCCGGCGCGGTCGCGCGCCACCCAGGCAACCAAGCGACTCCCACGCGCGAAACAGCGCCAGGTAGTCATCGAACAGGACGGACCGCTCACTAAGGCATGGCTTGGCCTGGCCCACGCGGTTGGCGGCGCGTTTCGAGTGCTCGGCAAAGAGACGCTCGCGAAAGAGGAACGGCGTGATGGCGTTCCGTTCCTGGTATTCCTGCTGGCCGTCGCGGGCGCCGTCGTGGAGTGGTTTAACCCGACAGACTCGGTCGCCATCGCCCTGGATGCCTACACGTTCGGTGGGCTGTTCGGCCGCGTTGCGTTCGCGCTACCCGTGATCATGCTCCTGTTTGCGATCTGGCTGTTCCGTCATCCCTCGAGCGTGCATGACAACGGTCGCATCGGCATCGGGGTGAGCCTTCTCGTGGTGACTGTCAGCGGACTGTGCCACATCTTCGGTGCAGCGCCGCAGCCCACCGGAGGCATGGAGGCGCTCGCCCGAGCGGGCGGCGTGCTCGGGTGGATCCTGGCGCAACCACTGCTGAGCCTCGGCACAGCGGCACTCGCTGTGCCGGTTGTCGTGCTTTTGCTCGCCCTGTCGCTTTTCATCATCACCAAGACGCCTCCGAATCGTATTGGGTCACGCCTGCGTGAGCTCTACTCCTACCTATTCGGGGCCCAGCTTGCGGTCGCATCCGACACCACGAGCTCGACGTCGTCGAAGAACGATTCACTCGAGTTCGGCTCGCTCAGTGATCTCGGGCTCAACGAAGATCCCGCATCAATCCCATGGTGGCGTCGGAATAAGTCCAGCCGCACAGACGAGCCCGCCGCGTTTGACAGCCCGGTCGTGTCCCGTGATCAGGTCACGGACGTCATTGATCGAACCCCGCCCGCTGAGGGCATCGACGTTCTCGCCGAACTTCTCAGAGCCGAGGATGCGGTCAAACGGTTCACCGGTGAGGTTGAGCCCGGCGCAACCAGTCTGCGCGATGACGGCGCCGGCATCCCGAACCCTGAGCGGCTGCCAGGCTTCACGACCACGGCCCGCGAAAAGGGGGTGGCGGGGGAGTTCGAGGATGACCCACCACTCGCGCCCGCCGCGAGAGCACCGCGTCAGCCCACCGCGGCCTACCGGCTGCCGGCGCCGGCCGTGTTGACCGCGGGCACACCGCCCAAGTCCCGCTCAGCGGCTAACGACGAGGTCGTCGCATCGATTACCGAGGTGCTGAACCAGTTCCAGGTCGATGCGAAGGTCACAGGCTTCAGTCGTGGCCCGTCGGTGACACGCTACGAACTCGAGCTCGGCCCCGGCGTGAAGGTAGAACGCGTTACCGCACTTGCCCGCAATATCAGCTACGCCGTTGCCAGCAATGAGGTCAATATTCTTTCACCGATTCCGGGAAAGAGCGCTATCGGTGTAGAGATCCCGAATAAAGATCGTGAGATCGTCTCGCTGGGTGACGTGCTGCGTTCGTCTGCGAGCACGAAGAGTGTGCATCCCATGACCATCGGGCTCGGCAAAGATGTCGAAGGCGGTTTTGTTGTCGCCAACCTCGCCAAGATGCCGCACCTTCTGGTGGCCGGATCTACCGGCTCGGGCAAGTCGAGTTTCGTGAACTCGATGATCACCTCAATTCTGATGCGGGCCAAACCTGCCGAAGTGCGGATGGTTCTGATCGACCCGAAGCGAGTGGAACTGTCGATTTACGCGGGCGTGCCACATCTCATCACCCCCATCATCACCAATCCCAAAAAAGCCGCCGAGGCTCTGGCCTGGGTCGTCAAAGAGATGGACATGCGCTACGATGATCTCGCGTCATTTGGGTTCCGCCACATCGACGATTTCAACCGTGCCGTGGTGGCGGGCGAGATAGTGTTGCCCGTCGGCAGCGAGCGCACCCTGTCGCCCTATCCCTACCTACTAGTCGTTGTTGACGAACTTGCCGACCTGATGATGGTCGCCCCAAGAGATGTCGAAGACTCCATCGTTCGCATCACGCAACTGGCTCGGGCATCCGGAATTCACCTCGTTCTCGCGACCCAGCGACCATCGGTCGATGTTGTGACCGGTCTGATCAAGGCCAATGTTCCGTCGCGCCTCGCGTTCGCGGTGTCGAGCATGACCGATAGCCGCGTGATCCTTGATCAGCCGGGCGCCGACAAGCTCATCGGGCAGGGAGACGCGCTATTCCTGCCCATGGGCACGTCGAAAGCGATTCGCGTGCAGGGAGCCTGGGTAACCGAGAGCGAGGTCGCCGCTGTCGTGCAGCACGTCATCGCTCAGGCCAGGCCCGAGTATCGCGAGGATGTTGCGGTATCGGTGGAGAGGAAGAACATCGATGCTGACATTGGGGATGACCTCGAGTTGTTGCTTGCGGCCACCGAACTCATCGTGAGCACCCAGTTCGGCTCGACCTCGATGCTGCAGAGAAAACTTCGAGTCGGGTTTGCCAAGGCGGGCAGGCTCATGGATCTGCTCGAATCGCGCGAGATTGTCGGTCCCTCCGAGGGCTCGAAGGCGCGGGATGTTCTGGTGTCAGCCGAGCAACTGCCCTCCGTACTCGCCCGCCTCCGTGGTGACGATGGGTCGACCTCCGGTGCGCCGGCGTCCGGGGCAGATGGTTCACCCGCTGCCGCCCGATACGACCCAGTGGCAGATTCGCTGGCCGGGTACGATGAGGTCAGCGCCGAATCCGGTGAGGACGCCTGGGGCCTGACCGATCGAGAGTGAACCGCCTGTGAGCGATCTACCGCGGGCCGACCGGGAGAGCATCTTTGCCGGGCGCATCCTGAGCAGGGGTGACAGCCCGGCCAGCATCGCCAACATCGCCAACATCGTCACCGTCGCTCGAATCCTGCTCGCCCCGATCTTCATCTGGATGCTGCTGTCGGACGACGATAGTTACGGCGTGGTCCGCTATCTCGCCGCCGCTCTGTTCATCTTCGCGATCGTCACCGACACCGTGGACGGTCACCTGGCCCGAGGCCGAAACCTGATTACCGACCTCGGCATCATCCTCGATCCCATCGCAGACAAACTCCTCATTGGCGGCGCGCTGGTGGCACTCTCCATCCTCGGTGAGTTTCCGTGGTGGATCACCCTTGTCATCCTTCTCCGCGAGTTTGGCATCACCATCTTCCGATTCGCAGTGCTCTCACACGTCGTCATTCCGGCCTCTCGCGGCGGCAAACTCAAGACCGTCGTCCAGGCTGTTGCCATCGCCCTCTTCCTCGTCGCACCATGGATATTCCTCGGCCCCTGGGCGGGATGGGTCAGCTGGACCGTCATGGCATTCGCAATTGCCCTCACGTTGTACACCGGAGTCGAGTACCTCGTGAATGCCTGGCGTCGCCGCTCGAGCGCGGCGCCTCAATGATGACGGTGCGATCATGACGGGCGAGCAGGCGCAGGATGCCGCGGCGCTGGGCGAGCGGATCATCGCGTTGCTCACCGCCAGGCACCACACCATCGCGGTCGCCGAATCGCTGACCGGGGGGCTGCTCGTGGCCGAGCTGATCCGCATTCCCGGAGCATCCGCTGTGGTGTCAGGCGGAGTCGTTGCGTACAACACCGAGCTGAAACATACCATTCTGGGGGTGAACGCCGAGATTCTCGCTTTACACGGAGCCGTGCATCCTGATGTTGCAGCGCAGATGGCGGCAGGAGTGCGTGACCATCTGGCGGTCGGCGGGCAGCCAGCGCATATCGGTATCTCGACCACGGGTGTCGCCGGGCCTGACCCCCAGGATGGCCAGCCCGTCGGCACCGTTTACCTCGGCTTCGCGATGGGTGGCGAGGTGCGCACGAAGCACCTGCAACTCTCGGGCAGCCGGGAAGCCATCCGCTCAGCCGTCGTCTACGAATCACTATCAGAGCTCGCAACACTTCTCGCGTGATCGTGGGAATACCACTCGTTTCGATCTCGTTACAACTACAGCATTCACAAGTGTCGTACAGATATGGGTAGTTAGAGTAACCATAAGCTAGCGATACGACAGGAAAGAGAAGGAGGGTCCAATGGTTCTAGTTCGGCAGGAAATCGGTGACGTTCTTCGTGACTTCCGCCTGCAGAAGGGCCGCACCCTCCGTCAGGTCGCAAGTAAGGCAAGTGTCGCGCTGGGCTACCTCAGTGAGGTAGAGCGTGGCCAGAAAGAGGCAAGTTCTGAGATCCTCGCGTCGGTGGCTGATGCTCTCGACACTCCCATCTCCGTGATCATGCGCGAAGTAGGTGACCGACTGGCGATCATCGAGGGGCTCAACCCCATCCCGGACACTCTTCCAGATGATCTGGTTGCCGAGTTCGATGCCGACCTCGTGTCGCGCTGACCTCACCATAGTGCGACGACTGCCCTGGCCCGAAGGCCGGGGCATTCGTGCATTCGGAAGATGACCGGGCGGTCACGGTCTTCGACATTATGAGCTTCGACGTTGGGGGCGTACGGTCTAAATTGCGGTGTTACAGGAGGCAGGTTCGATGAGGCTGAGTGAGTTCTGGCTGGCCGTTTCCGACGAGTTCGGTGATGCTTATGGCCGCATCCTCACCCACGATCTCGTTTTGGGGGACATCGGCAGCCTGACGGCTGAGCAGGCTATCAAGGCGGGGTCGAATCCCCGTGATATCTGGCTTGCGCTCTGCGGGGCGATGGATGTTCCGCCCGCCCGCTGGCATGGCGCCGGGCGGCGCGATCCGAAGAAATAGGCCCAACACGCCGGACTCACGTATCGAACATGTGTTCGTATCTTGGTAGTCTCCTCCATAACGTCGTGTCGAAGACGGGTTTTATCCACACAACGCCAGTCGCGGGCATCCAATGTCGGCGGGCGAGCGTAGCGTGAAAGACAGTTGTTTCGACTCGAGACGACGCCAGCCTTTGTCGGGAGGCTGGAGCCCTTGTTCCACCGGGTTTCAGCAGAACGACAGCCTATGGGCAGCAACCAACGATGCAGGGAGACGTACATGCCATCAGCAGCAGATCGCGAAAAGTCACTGGAGACCGCGCTCGCACAGATTGATCGCCAGTTCGGCAAGGGCTCGGTCATGCGACTGGGCAGCGATGATCGGGCCCCAGTAGAGGTCATCCCTACTGGATCAATTGCATTGGATGTCGCGCTTGGCATCGGCGGCCTGCCTCGTGGGCGCATCGTCGAGATTTACGGCCCTGAGTCGTCCGGTAAGACCACTCTTACGCTGCACGCTATTGCCAACGCGCAAAAGGCCGGCGGCATCGCCGCTTTCATCGATGCAGAGCATGCTCTCGACCCCGAGTACGCAGCAAAACTCGGTGTTGACATCGATTCCCTCCTTGTCTCCCAGCCCGACACCGGGGAGCAGGCGCTCGAGATTGCCGACATGTTGGTGCGATCCGGGTCCATTGACCTCATCGTTATCGACTCTGTGGCCGCACTCGTGCCGCGCGCAGAAATTGAGGGCGAAATGGGTGATACCCACGTCGGTCTTCAGGCTCGCCTTATGTCGCAGGCTCTGCGCAAGCTGACCGGTGGGTTGAGCCAGACCAACACCACCATGATCTTCATCAACCAGCTACGTGAGAAGATCGGCGTGTTCTTCGGCAGTCCCGAGACCACCGCCGGTGGTAAGGCGCTCAAGTTCTACGCTTCGGTCAGACTCGATATTCGTCGGATCGAAACCCTCAAAGACGGCACCGACGCCGTGGGTAATCGCACCCGCGTCAAGGTGGTCAAGAACAAGATGGCTCCGCCGTTCAAGCAGGCAGAGTTCGACATTCTCTATGGCACCGGAATCTCCCGAGAGGGCAGCCTGATCGACTTCGGTGTCGAGCACGAGATTGTTCGCAAATCGGGCGCCTGGTACACCTATGAGGGCGATCAGCTCGGCCAGGGTAAAGAAAACTCGCGAAAGTTTCTGCTCGAAAATCCGAAGATTGCAAAAGACATCGAGCAAAGGATCATGGTCAAGCTCGGTGTGGGTGCTGAAGCCAAAGCCCAGAAGGCGAAAGAGGCGAAGGCCATCATCGACGCCGCCGTTGCGGCCGAAGCCGCCGAGGCTAAGGCTGCTGCTGGCGGTTCCGGGCCCGTCATGGCAGTGGCAACGGCAGCGCCCACTACGGCAGCGCCCACGAAAGCTTCGGCTGCGAAGCTGAAGATGGCTGTGGGCGAGTAGCTGATGGGTGTCGTCGGCGATGAGCGGATCGCGCCCGTTACATACCTCTTTGGCACTCGACAGGTAACGGAGTCGGATCACGTAGACCCGGGGCAACAGAAAGCGACACGCCCGGCGCGGGCGCCGATGCAGATGCCGATGCAGATGCCGATGGGGGTAACTCCTACGGAGGCTGATGTCAGCGCTGTCGAATCGAGTGCTGTCGAATCGAGTGCTGTCGAACCGAGTGCTGTCGAATCGAGTGCTGTCAAGAAATCTCCTTCCGCTGAGAAGACAACGGGCTCCTTCGACAGGGTGAGCAACGTGAGTATGTACGCCCTGGCGCGCCGAGGCATGTCCTCCCGTGAGATGAGGGACTACCTACTGGGTCGCGAATTCGAGTCCTCGGTGGTCGCCGAAGAGATAGAGAGGCTCGAGGGGGTCGCGCTGCTCGACGATCACGCTCTCGCCGAGACATTGATCCGCACTCTGCAGGCGCGAAAGGGTCTTGGGCGGTCCGCTTTGGTGGCAGAACTTCGTCGACGAAACATCGATCAAGTGGCCATTGAATCGGCGCTCTCCGTATTGGATGATGACGACGAACTCGACCGTGCCACAGTCATTGCCGTCAAGCGTGCAGGACAGCTGCGCTCACTCGATGCCACCACTGCGAAGCGCCGACTCGGAGACTTCCTGATGCGTCGGGGGTATTCGGGCAGTGTGGTCTCCAAAGCCGTACAGCAGGCGCTGGCACCGTCGGGGCCGACCTTCCGCTGACATCCATGTTGCTGACATCCATGTTGCTGACATCTGTCGCTAACAGGGCGGGCCGCCGGTGAATCGGCCAGCGAGAAGGTAGGTGTTCAGCAGTCGTCAGCACTCGTCAAGGCCGCGCATCCTGCAGGCTTAAGATTGTCGTCATGACCGAGCAGGCACTGGCAACGCGCACCTATGAGGTGCGCACCTACGGATGCCAGATGAATGTGCACGACTCCGAGCGGCTGAGTGGGTCGCTCGACGCCGCAGGGTACGTTCAAACCACCGATGGTCATCCGGATATCGTCGTCATCAACACCTGTGCAGTGCGCGAGAACGCGGACAATAAGCTTTACGGCAACCTCGGGATGCTCGCCAGTGTGAAACGCGAGCGTGAGGGGATGCAGATCGCCGTGGGTGGTTGTCTCGCCCAGAAGGACAAAGAGATCATCCTCGAAAAGGCTCCGTGGGTCGATGTCGTGTTTGGCACGCACAACATGGGCTCACTGCCAGCCCTGCTTGAGCGGGCACGGCACAACGGCGAAGCCCAACTCGAGATTCTCGAATCGCTTGACGTGTTCCCTTCCACGTTACCGACTCGCCGAGAATCCACACACAGCGCCTGGGTCTCGATCTCCGTTGGCTGCAACAACACCTGCACATTCTGCATCGTCCCGGCCCTGCGGGGTAAGGAGAAAGACCGTCGCCCCGGAGACATTCTCGCCGAGATCCAGGCCATCGTCGCTGACGGAGCGATCGAAGTAACGCTGCTCGGTCAAAATGTGAATTCATACGGTGTCGAGTTCGGTGATCGTGAAGCGTTCGGGAAGCTTTTGCGGGCCGCCGGTCGCATAGAGGGCCTCGAGCGAATCAGGTTCACGAGCCCTCATCCCGCTGCTTTCACCGACGATGTGATCGACGCTATGGCCCAGACGCCCACGGTCATGCCGCAACTGCACATGCCGCTCCAGTCAGGTTCAGACCGTATCCTCAGGGCAATGCGCCGGTCGTATCGCTCCGATAGGTTCCTCGGAATCCTTGACCGGGTGCGGGCGAAGATCCCCGACGCCGCGATCACCACAGACATCATCGTGGGCTTCCCCGGTGAGACCGAGGAGGACTTCCAGGAGACGCTGCGCGTTGTTGAGCGAGCCAGGTTCGCGTCGGCCTACACGTTCCAATATTCAATCCGCGAGGGCACTCCTGCGGCAACGATGGAAGACCAGGTGCCGAAGGCGGTGGTGCAGGAGCGGTTCGAGCGCCTCGCCAATCTTCAGGACAGCATCTGTCGCGAGGAGAACCAGAAGCAGGTCGGTCGACGCGTCGAGGTGCTTGTGACGGCAAGCGAGGGCCGTAAGCAGAGCGAAACGCACAGGCTGTCCGGTCGCGCCGAAGATTCGCGGCTCGTGCACTTCGACATCCCGATCGGTAGCACAGTTCCGCGGCCGGGTGACGTAGTCAGCGTCGAGATCACGCATGCCGCCTCGTTTCATCTGGTGGCTGACTCCATTGATGGCGCGCCCCTGATGGTGCGTCGCACCAGCGCGGGGGATGCCTGGGATCGCGCCGCCGCCGCATCATGCGGCGTCCCCCCGGTGCAGGGCCTCGCCGCAGAACCGGGGAGGGTCTCCCTGGGCCTGCCGACACTGCGAGTCGGCCCGCGGGCAATCGACACCGGCATCAGGTACGACGCCGAAGACGGCCTCAGGTAAACCGTGTCACAGCTCGTCGTGATTGTCGGAGCGACGGGAACCGGCAAGTCCGAGCTGTCTCTGGAACTCGCGACGGCTATCGCTGATGCCGGCGGAGCTGCCGAGATCGTCAGCGCCGACGCGATGCAGCTGTACCGAGGTATGGATGTCGGCACCGCGAAGGTGGGAGTGGGCGAACGCCGCGGCATCCCCCATCACATGCTCGACGTTCTTGATCCGACGCAGGAGGCCAGCGTCGCCGACTATCAGGCCGACACGCGGGCGGTAATCGAGAACATCGAGACGCGCGGCGCTACACCAATCCTGGTGGGTGGCTCAGGGCTCTACGTGTCAAGTGTGATCCAGGATTTCCGGTTTCCGGGCACCGACGCCGTGATTAGGGCGAGGCTCGAGTCGGAGCTACTGGCTCAGGGGTCTCGCATGCTGCACAGCAGGCTCCGCAGCGTCGACGCCGACGCTGCGGCGGCCATCGGTCCCCATAATGGCAGACGGTTGGTGAGAGCTCTCGAGGTCATCGAGATGACGGGGGAGCCCTTCGGGTCGGGCCTTCCCGAGGAGTCCCTTCCCTGGCGTGAGGCCGTCATCATCGGTCTGCAGGCACCCCGAGAGCAACTAGTGCGACGCCTGGATGCGCGGGTGAACTCGATGTGGACCGGAGGGATTCTCGAGGAGGCAGCGGCGCTGACGGAGTCAGGGCTGGGTGTGACGGCGAGTCGCGCGATCGGATACGCGCAGGCTTTCGCGCAACTCGCGGGGTCGCTGGCACAGAGTGCGGCGATTGAGCAGACCGCGGCGCTCACCCGCCGCTATGCCCGCCGACAGGTTGGCTGGTTCCGCCGCTATCGTGGTGCCCAGTGGCTGGAATACGACGATCCTGGGCGGCACGCGACCGCGTTCGAGCGTGCCGTAGGACAGTATTAGGGCATGGCAACACTCCACTTCACCAAGGGTCACGGCACTGGCAATGACTTCGTGCTCTTCGCGGATCCCGCAGGGGAAGTCGATCTCACCGAAGACCAGGTCGCTGCGATTTGCGATAGGCACTTCGGTGTCGGTGCCGACGGCATCCTCCGCGCGGTGCTTTCTCGCAATATCGCGGAGGGAGCCGCGGCTCTCGCCGAGGATGCTGATGCCGAATGGTTCATGGACTATCGCAATGCCGACGGATCGGTCGCCGAGATGTGCGGCAACGGCATCCGTGTATTCAGTCGCTTTCTCATCGACAATGCTCTGGCCAGACTCGAACCCGGCGAGACGCTTCCGATCGGCACCCGCAGCGGCGTGCGTGACGTGCAGCGTAATGCCGCGGGTTTCCAGGCCGATTTGGGTCGTTGGCGCCTCAGTGCTGGTGAGCCCCTGGTGCGAGCCAAGGAGCTCCCCGTTGCGCGACCGGGTCTCGGCATTACCGTGGGCAACCCCCATGTTGTCGTAGCTCTCGCCAGCGTCGAAGAACTCGAATCGGCGGATCTGGCCTACAGCCCCGTGATCGAACCAGAGCAGCCCGACGGCGCTAATGTCGAGTTCGTCGTGGCGGCCGAGCCGATGGTGAAAGACGGTGTCGGGCACATCAGGATGCGCGTGCACGAGCGCGGCAGCGGCGAAACACTCTCGTGCGGCACAGGAGCGGTCGCGGCGGCACTGGCTACTCGCTACTGGGCCGGTGCCGGTGCGCCTAATCAATGGAAAGTTGACGTTCCTGGCGGCACCGTCGGCGTGCGGATGTTTCCCACCGAAGATGGCGAACATGTGTCGCTCAGCGGCCCTGCCGAGTTGGTGTTTGTGGGGGAGCTTGAGGTGTGATGGCTATCGGCGACGTGCTCTCAGCACTCGATAACCCTTGCTGGTTGTGGCACGCACAAAGCTGAACTCCTCGGGGAAGCTCGATTGCAGCCAGCGGTGAAGCGAATCCGATCCGAGATTGCGTTGCACGACCAGCCAGGCATCACATTCACTGTCGAGCTTTGGCAACCAGAGTTGAAGCATCCCGTGCAACTCGTTCTTGCCCACGCGGATTGGGGGATTCGACCATATCGTCATGAATCTCACCTCATCGGGAATCATTTCCGGTGTTACCGCCTTGATATTTTCTATGGACATTTTTTCAGCGTTAGCCCGCACCAGGTCCAGTGCGCGCTCGTTGACGTCCACGGCCCACACTGTCGCATGAGGTGACTCAAGCGCGAGTGTGAGAGCGATAGGCCCCCAACCGCAGCCAAGATCAAGCAGGTTCCCGCCGGGAGGCGCAGCGGGCACGCTCGACAACAGAACCTGCGTCCCGGTGTCAATCCGTTCGGGGCTGAACACACCGTTAGAGGTGACCAGCTCGACTTCCCGACCCGACAACCGTGCGCGAATGGTGCGCGGCTTGAGCTCGCTCTCCGGCACAGGGGAGAAGTAGTGCTCACTGTTCATGGAGAGAAACTTACCGAAGACTACGAAAGTAGGGTTAACCCAATGAATGAATCTTCCACCGGCGACGCCGCACGGCACGCCACAGATCACAACGCGGTCTCAGCCCAGACCGCGGGCACAGGAGCCAGTGCGATCGACCGGGTGCTCGCCAGCGAAGGCGCGCGCTCTGCCGGCTACACACTCTTCGGTTCGGCAACCGCGCAGGCGCTGCAGAGCGATAACGTCTACGAGGGTGATCGTGACGGCGACCAGTTCGATCGAGAAGACCGCCAGGCGCTTCGGCGCGTGGCCGGCTTGTCGACCGAACTGCAGGATGTCACCGAAGTCGAATACCGCCAGCTTCGGATCGAGAATGTCGTGCTCATTGGCATCTACCATCAGGGCAACCTGCAGGAGGCCGAGAACTCGCTACGCGAACTGTTCGCACTGGCAGAGACCGCCGGCGCGGTCGTGCTCGACGGACTGCTTCAGAAACGTGCCAACCCTGACCCGAGCACCTTTTTCGGTAAAGGCAAAGCCCAGGAGCTTCGGGATGTCGTCTCCGCGACCGGAGCAGACACCGTGATCGCAGATACGGAGCTTGCCCCCAGCCAGCGTCGCTCTCTCGAGGACATCGTCGGGGTGAAGGTGATCGACCGCACCGCGGTCATTCTCGACATCTTCAGTCAGCACGCCACGAGTAGGGAGGGTAAGGCGCAGGTCGAACTCGCCCAACTTGAGTATCTGCTTCCGCGACTGCGCGGGTGGGGTGAGTCGATGTCGCGCCAGGCCGGCGGCCAGGTTGGTGGTGCTGGTGCCGGTATGGGAAGCCGTGGACCGGGTGAGACCAAGATCGAGCTGGACCGCCGCCGCATCCACACCCGTATGTCGCGACTGCGCAAGCAGATCAAAGGTTTTGCGCCGGCTCGAGAAGCCAAGCGCGCCAACCGAAACCGTTTCGAGGTGCCGAGCGTTGCCATCACCGGCTACACGAACGCCGGCAAATCGAGCCTGCTCAATCGAATCACCCGCGCTGGCGTGCTGGTAGAGAACGCCCTGTTTGCGACGCTGGATGCCACCGTGCGCAAGTCCACTACGGCCGATGGCCGCCTGTATACGCTGAGCGACACCGTCGGATTCGTGCGGAACCTCCCCCCTCAGTTGGTGGAGGCGTTCCGCTCGACGCTGGAGGAGCTCGGCCAGTCCGACGTCATAGTGCATGTGGTGGATGCGTCGCATCCGGATCCTGGTGCGCAACTTGCGACCGTGCGAAACGTGATCGGTGACATTGGTGCCAGGGACATTCCGGAGATCGTGGTGTTCAATAAGAGCGATCTCGCCGATGATGATCAGAGGCTCCTCATTCGTGGCCTCGAACCGAGTGGTGTTTTCGTCTCGGCCCGCACCGGCGAGGGTGTCGACGAGTTGCTTGCTCGCATTGCCGAGTTACTCCCTGCACCCGAAGTAGAGCTCGTGTTGCTTGTGCCCTATGACCGCGGAGAAGTCATCTCTCGGCTGCATGTGCAGGGCAGGGTGATTTCTACCGAATACCGGGAGGACGGCACTCTGGTGACGGCGATGGTGCATCCCGCGCGCGTGGCAGATCTGCGAGAGTTCGTGGCAAAACAGAATTCGTAACACAAGGAAACGTCCTAGGCATGGTGCCTAGACTTGATCCTGTCCGGCCACCTCGCCGGGCATGAGCGACAGCCGAGCCCGGCACCCGCCCACTCGGAGTACGCCTACCGAAGGGGATCGAGTGACGACATTCTCGTTCGAGTTGTACCCCCCGCGCTCGGCCGGGGCGGAGAGCGCCCTCTACCTGGCACTCCCGCACTTGGTGGCTGCGGGGCCGGAGTTTATTTCGGTCACCTACGGTGCCAACGGCAGCTCACGCGAGCCGTCCCTCAGCGTGCTCGGCAGGATCCTCGAGGGAACCAGTGTGCAGGCGATGGCTCACCTGACCTGTGTCGGCTCATCGTATTCAGAGGCCAGCCAGTTGATCCGGCAGTTCCTGGACGCAGGAATCACGAGCTTTCTCGCCCTGAGGGGCGATCCTCCCGTCGGCGCGTCAGAGGCCGACAGTTTCCTGGGAGATCTCGGCAGTGCCGGCGAACTCGTCCAGCTCATCCACCGAGTCCAAGCTGAGCGCGAGCAGTTCGCGGTTCATGAGGTGCCGGGTTTCCCCGGAGCGAAGCGCATTGCCCGCGGCCGGAAGGTGACGATAGCGGTCGCGGCCTTCCCTAACGGGCATCCACGATCCCGGTCCGTCTCGCAGGATCTCGACACCCTCCTCGCCAAGGAGGCCGCCGGCGCAAACCTCGCGATTACCCAGCTTTTCTTTCACGCTGACCACTACCTCGGATTTGTCGAGCAGGCCAGGGCGGCCGGCGTGACGATGCGCATCTTGCCGGGGATCATGCCCGTTCTGAGCGTGCAACGCCTCGCTCGCATCCTCGAACTGACCGAGGAAGCGACTCCGGTCGACCTTGAACGCCGCCTCTCGGCGGCGACCGATGAAGCCGACCAGTGGCGCATCGGTATCGACCACGCAGTGTCTCTCGGCAGCGAGCTCATCGCTGGCGGCGCAACCGGATTACACCTGTATACGTTCAACCAGCACGAGCCCGTTCTCGCGGTTCTCCGCGGCGCAGGGCTGCTCGATCGAGAGAAGGAACACGCATGACGAACCCAGCCGCATTTCCCACTGGAACAATCCTTGGCTACCCCCGAATTGGTCGACGCCGAGAGCTCAAGAAAGCCGTCGAGTCCTTCTGGGCAGGCACGACGACGGCAGAGGAGCTGGAGGCGACCGCAGCCGAACTGCGCAGGATCACTCGCGAGAAGTTACTCTCGCTCGGCCTGGGGCGCACCGATTCCTCCATCCCCGAATCATTCTCCTTCTACGACCAGGTGCTTGATGCAGCAGTCGCTGTGGGGGCCATCCCGACCAGATTCGAGCGGCTCATCAAGTCTGATGGCACCATCGATCTCGGTGGCTACTTCACAATCGCCCGCGGTGAAGGCGCCGACACCCCCGCCGAGATGACCAAGTGGTTTGACAGCAACTACCACTACCTGGTGCCAGAAATTGGGCCGGAGACGAAGCTGCATCTCGCGTCTGACCGTCTCGTGCGTGAGGTTGCCGAGGCCACCGCCAGCGGCTTCCGCACACGCCCCGTGATCGTCGGCCCCGTCACACTGCTGCTGCTCAGCAAGCCCTCCGCAGGCGCCCCCGAGGGCTACCAGCCGCTTGACCGCCTCGGTGACCTGCTTCCGGTCTATGCGGAACTGCTCGCGGCTCTCACTGCCGTGGGATCCGAATGGGTTCAGCTCGATGAGCCAGCCCTCGTAAGCGAGAGCATCGACGTGCCCCGGGAGGCAGTACTTGCCGCCACGAAGCGCGCATACGATGGGCTCGGAGCTGCCGCCATTCGCCCGAGCATCTTCGTAGCCGCGCCCTACGGCTCCCTGGACGACGCACTTCCCGTGCTCGTCGGCACGCCGGTTGAGGCGATCGGAATTGATCTCGTCAAGGGTGACCTGCCCTCCGGCATTTCCACCGATAAGGTGCTCGTGGGAGGCGTGATCGACGGTCACAACATTTGGCGTGGTGACCTCGAGGCCGCACTGGCATCGCTAGATTCGTTGCGAGGACTCTCGCCGAACGTGGCGGTCTCCACGTCCACGAGCCTGTTCCACACTCCGCATGACGTCAACGATGAGCCTCTGCTTGCTGAGCAACTGACGAGCTGGCTGGCCTTCGCCGACCAGAAAGTGGGGCAGGTTGCCACCCTCGCGAAGGCACTGGTCGAGGGCAAAGGCGCCATCCAGGCCGAGCTGGATGCCGCATCCGCTGCTCTGAAGGATCGTCACCAGGCCGCGGGCGTGCGCGATGGTGCCGTGCGCACCCGTGCCGCGGGCCTGACGGACGCGGATTTTTCGCGCGGAGAATATGCGGCGCGACTTGCGGCCCAGGATGCCGCCCTCGGGTTGCCTTTCCTGCCCACCACGACGATCGGGTCGTTTCCGCAGACCGGCGACATCCGCAAGCGGCGCGCGGCGTTCGTCTCCGGTGCCATCTCGGAAGAAACGTATAAGCAGGCCATGCGTGACGAGATCACGCGGGTGGTACAACTCCAGGAGAAGATCGGCCTCGACGTGCTGGTGCACGGTGAGCCCGAGCGCAACGACATGGTGCAGTACTTCGCCGAGCACCTTGACGGCTTCGCGGTTACCCAGAATGGGTGGGTGCAGTCGTATGGGTCTCGCTGCACACGCCCCTCGATCCTGTGGGGCGACGTATCACGCCCGGCGCCGATCACTGTCGAATGGTCGACTTTTACACAGTCGTTGACCGGCAAGCCAGTCAAGGGGATGCTCACCGGGCCGGTCACCATTCTTGCCTGGTCGTTCGTGCGTGACGACCAGCCCCTTCGCGACACCGCGAACCAGGTTGCCCTCGCGCTGCGAGACGAGATTGGAGACCTGGAGAGCGCTGGCATCGGCATCATCCAGGTCGACGAGCCCGCGTTGCGCGAGCTGCTTCCCTTGAAGAAGAGGGATCACGATGATTACCTCGACTGGTCGGTCGGGTCTTTCCGCCTCGCCACAGCCGGAGTCGCCGACCGCACTCAGATCCACACTCACCTGTGTTACTCCGAGTTCGGTGTGGTCATCGACGCGATAAACAGGCTGGATGCCGACGTCACCTCGATCGAGGCGGCCCGATCCAAGATGGAGGTCGTCCCCGATATCAAGTCGAGTGGTTTTGGTCGGGGAATTGGTCCCGGCGTGTACGACATCCATTCCCCTCGCGTGCCCTCGGTCGATGAGGTGAGCGAGCTTATCGAAATCGCCATCGGGTCGATTCCGGAGCGCCAGATCTGGGTCAACCCCGATTGCGGGCTGAAGACACGCGGGTATGACGAGACTGTGGAATCGCTGACGAACATTCTCGCAGCGACCCGCGCCGCACGAGCGAAAGCTGGCGTGTAGCGCCACTGCCGCTCGACTGCACCTAACACACGGCAGTCAGTCGAGCGGCAGTCCGCAGGTCGTACGCACAAAGTCGTACAGGGCGCCGCGCAATTCGACCGACGACGCCAAGTAGAGGTGACCCGCGAAACCGTCAGAGGTCGTGACCGCAACGGGGAAGATGGTTCCTCGCTTATCCTCGGCGATCGCATGCGCGTCGCAACGGTTCGGCGCATACGCGAGGGTTACCGTCGAGGGCGCGTCTGTGCCGACGATCTCACGGTCGATAGCGCTTTCGGCGGCGTCAACGCCGTCAGGGCCCACGGGCGTGAGGAGGGTGGTGCTGGACGCGCTTTCGAGAGTTACTGAGCCACCAGCGCCCGTGGGCGTAAGCACGAGGTCTATTTCGGCGACCGGGCGCCCCGCCACAGTCGAGAGCCGGAGCACCGACGCGCTCCGAATATCGACGACCGATGCGACCGACACGGCGATACAGTCGTCTTCCCGGATGCCCGGAAGCCTCGTCAGCGTGTCGACGGGCTCGGCGACCGCAGTTCCCGCACGACCATTCGCCAACCGGTAGTCAAACTCCACTGTCGCCGCAGTCGGCGCCGCCGCGCAGTCCGCGCCCGGGAGCGGTACCGGAAGGGAAATCGTCGCGCCTGACGGGATAGTCGTTGATGCCCTGGGCCAGAGTGCTACCCCAACGAATTGGCTCGCGCGCAATTCAAGCCGGGTGACAGTGAGCACGCCATCCGTCTCATTGAGGAACGAGACCTCCAGTGTGCGTGCCTCAACATCCGTCCTGTTTTGGTAGACACTCAGCGAGATGCCCTTGGGAACCTCAGCAGACTCCGCAGCCGAGCATCCGGAAAGCAGGACCAGCGTGAGAAGGGCGGTCAAAACGCGGCGCATGATCCGAGCGTATCTCCGCCTACAGCGAGCGCAGCACCGTCACGACCTTGCCGAGTATCTGGGCATAGTCGCCCAGGATCGGCTCGAAGTTCGAATTGCGGGGCAGTAGCCAGGTGTGACCATCTCGCTGTCTGAATACCTTCACCGTGGCCTCGTCGTCAAGCATCGCCGCCACGATGTCTCCGTTCTCTGCAGTGTTCTGCTGCCGCACGACCACCCAATCTCCATCGCAGATCGCGGCGTCGATCATCGATTCGCCCACGACCTTAAGCATGAACAATTCGCCCTTGCCGGTGAGCTGGCGGGGAAGCGGGAATACCTCGTCGATGTGCTGTTCAGCGGTGATGGGGATTCCGGCGGCGATGCGACCGACCAGCGGAACCATCACTGCGTCTCCGATAGAGACCGTACTTTCTGGAGCCATATCGGCACCACCCTCGATGGCAGGGAGGTCTATCAACACCTCCATGGCACGCGGACGGTTGGGGTCACGGCGAAGATATCCACTGAGTTCAAGCTGGTTGAGCTGGTGGGTGACACTCGAGAGCGAGGAGAGGCCGACGGCGTCGCCGATCTCACGCATGCTCGGTGGGTAACCCCGGCCGGACACCGAGCGCTGGATGACATCCAGGATGGCGAGCTGCTTATCGCTCAGGCTCTTTCGGCGGCGTGTGCCGCCGGTGCGGATGTCACCAGTCATGGTCTCCCCATTTCTGTGCCGGTCGACGCAATGTCGGTGGCTCATTCGAAACTGTATCCATAGTGGGGTCCAAAAACAAACACCTGTTCTAGTGTGTCGCAGTCAATTCTGGAAAAATGTTCGAATATCTCCTTGATATTAGAGCTGTTCGAAGGTATGTTCGGAACAGATTTACTAGTCGAAGGGTCCCAGCAGGATTTTTCTCGTGGGTTCGAAAATTTGCTTCGAAAAATCAAACGCTTCGTATCCGGCGCTCCCGGCCGAGAGCCGGATACGAAATTGTGTAAGGAGAGCGTAATGAGCACGCCAATTGCCACGAACGCAGCATGGGCTCGCGCGGAATCCGTGCGCGGAGTGCGGGTGGGCGCGCCGCGCCTGCGGATGACGAAACGAGGTCGCTCCGTACTCAGCGCCCTTATCGCAGCGCCGCTTGTGGTCGGTGCGATGCTGATCGCGCTCAACGGGGGAGAGGCCTCGGCATCTCGAGATAGTTCCGACGTGGCTTTCCAGTACGTCACGGTTGCCTCCGGTGAGTCGCTGTGGCAGTTGGCCAGCGAACTTGCCCCGACTGCCGACCCGCGCGACGTCATCGACCAGATTATTCAGCTCAACGAGCTGGCATCCTCTGATGTGTTTGCGGGCCAGGAGCTGGCCATTCCGGTGCAGTACTCGCAGGACTGATTTTCCAAGAGAGCATCAACGGGAGCGGTGGCAGACACCCGTAGGCTTGGAGCGTGACAGGCCTCTTCGATCTTCCCATTCGCGATGACCTGCGTGGGCTTACCCCCTATGGCGCCCCGCAAGATCATGTGCCCGTACAACTGAATGTCAATGAAAACACTCATCCGATCCCGGAAGAAGTGGCGACGGACATCGTCAAGGCGCTGGCGCAGGCTGTAATGGGCGTGAATCGGTACCCCGATCGCGAGTTTTCCGAACTGAGGGATTCGCTCGCCCACTATCTCGGGCACGGACTTACCCGTGAGAACATCTGGGCCGCGAATGGTTCAAACGAAGTGTTGCAGCAAACCCTCCAGGCGTTCGGCGGCCCCGGGCGCAGTGTGCTTGGATTTCCGCCCACCTACTCGATGCATTCGATCATCGCCCATGGCACCGGAACCCGCTGGATCACGGCGGAGCGTGATTCCGACTATGAAATTTCGCCCGCGACGGTAGTGACGGCGATAGAGCGGGAGCAGCCCGACGTCGTGTTCCTGTGTTCGCCCAACAACCCCACGGGCACTCGACTCGAGCTCGAGACCATCGTCGCGGCCTATGACGCGACTCCGGGCATCCTGCTCATAGACGAGGCCTATGCCGAATTCGCGGAGGGAGACACAGTGCTCACCCTGCTCGAGGGCAGACCGAGACTCCTGGTGTCGCGCACCATGAGCAAGGCCTTCGCATTTGCGGGCGCCAGGCTGGGCTATCTCGCGGCAGACCCGGCCGTCACCGACGCCCTCAGGCTCGTTCGGTTGCCCTATCACCTGTCGGCGCTCACCCAGGCAGCGGGGGTCGCCGCTCTGTCCCATGCCCCCGAGATGCTCGCGATGGTGGACGACATCAAAGCCCAGCGCGATCGCATGATCGCCGTTCTGCCCGGTCTCGGCTACAGCCCCGTGCCGAGCGAGTCCAATTTCGTGCTGTTCGGTGGCGTCGCGGATCCGCACCTCACCTTCGAGGCACTGTTCGAGCAGGGCATTCTGATCCGGGATGTTGGCATTGCGCACCACCTGCGGGTCACAGCGGGCACCGAGCAGGAGACCGAGATATTCCTGGATGCGCTCTCAAGCCTGGTAGGTCACTCGCTGCAACCCACGTCTGGCACGATCGATAGGATCAGGGAATGACCGCACACCGCACGGCCAGCCTGAGCCGGTCGACCAGTGAGTCTAGTATCGAGCTGAGTATCGATCTTGACGGCACCGGCACCTCATCGATCGCTTCGAGCGTGCCGTTCTTCGACCACCTCCTGACCGCACTGTCGAAGCATTCACTGATTGACCTTGATGTCACCGCGACGGGTGACACTCACATCGACGTCCACCACACTGTCGAAGACATCGGCATCACTTTGGGCTCAGCACTCCGGCAGGCATTAGGTGATAAGTCCGGCATTTCGCGCTTTGGCGACGCGCTGGTGCCTCTCGATGAGGCGCTGGTGCAGGCCGTGGTCGATGTCTCGGGCCGGCCGTATCTCGTGCACAGCGGTGAACCCGTCGGTTTCGAGCACCACCTTATCGGCGGCCACTTCACGGGGTCGATGGTCAGACACGTGTTTGAGGCGATCGCGTTTAATGCGGGCCTGACGGTGCACATCACTGTGCTTGCCGGGCGCGACCCCCATCACATCGCGGAAGCCGAGTTCAAGGCATTTGCGCGAGCGCTCAGGGTCGCCATCGAGCCGGATTCCCGGGTCAGCGGCATCCCGTCAACAAAGGGTGCGCTCTGAGGTGGTGAGTCCTTCCGTTGTCATACTCGACTACGGCTCCGGCAACGTGCATTCGGCCGCGAAGGCACTTGAATTGGCTGGCGCGCGAGTTGCTCTGAGCGCTGATCGTTCGGTAGCGGAATCTGCCGACGGTCTTGTCGTGCCCGGTGTCGGGGCTTTTGAAGCCGTGGCGAGGCAGCTTGCCGCCGTGCGCGGTGGCGCCATCGTCGAGAAGAGACTCACCGGAAGCCGCCCGGTGCTCGGTATTTGCGTGGGTATGCAGGTGCTGTTCGAGCATGGGGTCGAGCGTGGTAACGACACGCCCGGACTGGGTGAGTGGCCCGGAGTGGTTACCGAGCTGGATGCCCCGATCCTTCCTCATATGGGGTGGAACACGGTCGAGGCGCCGGAGAGTTCACGGTTGTTCGCGGGCATTCGAGACGAACGCTTCTACTTTGTACACTCATACGCCGCACAGGCGTGGACGCTTGAGGTGCACGATCCGTTCCCGCAGCCGCAGCTCACCTGGGCGCATCACGGCGGTCGGTTCCTCGCTGCCGTGGAGAACGGACCTCTTTCCGCAACCCAGTTTCATCCGGAGAAATCCGGAGAGGCTGGCATCCGACTTCTGAAGAATTGGCTGGAAACCCTATGAGCGAGTTGACACCCTATCCCCGACTGATCCTGCTACCCGCAGTTGACGTGGCGGACGGCAAGGCCGTGCGCCTCACCCAGGGTGAGGCAGGGAGCGAGACGAGCTATGGCAGTCCCGTCGATGCGGCCCAGGAATGGGTTGATCAGGGCGCGGAGTGGATTCACCTGGTCGATCTCGACGCCGCGTTCGGCCGCGGAGATAATCACGCCGTCATCCGCGGGGTGATCAGGAACACCCCCCGCTCGGTGAACATCGAGCTGTCGGGAGGTATTCGGGATGACGCGAGCCTCGACGCCGCGCTGTCGACCGGAGCCAGGCGCATCAACCTGGGTACGGCGGCTCTCGAGAACCCCGAGTGGGCGGCCAGGGTGATCGCGAAACACGGCGAGGCGATTGCGGTGGGTCTCGACGTGCGCGGCACGACGCTGGCGGCGCGCGGCTGGACACAGGAGGGCGGAGACCTCTGGACGGTTCTCGACCGGCTCGAGGCCGCAGGTTGTTCCCGGTATGTCGTCACCGATGTGACCAAGGATGGAACGCTGAAGGGCCCCAACCTCGAGCTATTAAGGGAGGTTGTCGGACGCACGGATCGTCCGGTGATCGCCTCGGGCGGTGTGGCCACCCTTGACGACATTGCCGCGTTGCGCGAGCTGGTTTCCTCCGGAATCGAGGGCGCGATCGTGGGCAAGGCACTCTATGCGAAGGCGTTCACCCTCACCGCGGCCCTCGACGTCGCATCCCACTAGTGCGCGCATGCCATGAGTGATTCGTCGGGCCACCCGTGGAAGGGTCGCCGGTTCGAGCATGGTCAGAGTTCGGATGACGACGGTTCGGCACCGCAGGATCTCGTCGACGCATTGCGTCGTTTCCGTGCGGGCGAGGCCGGCGAGGCCGATGTCGTTGACGCCCTCCGCGAATCACGGCTTCTGATTCCGCTGGTTGCCGTGGCGGGCGAGCGGGGTGCCAGCGAGAATAATGGGCCCGCGGACAAAACCCAGGAACTCTCCATCGTGACGGTCGCGGGGCCCGACGGTCGCAGCGTGCTGCCCGCCTTCACCTCCGTTGTGGCCATGTCAGCATGGGATCCGCAGGCTCGCCCCGTGCCCGCCACTGCTGCGCGGGTGGCGCTAGCCGCGGCGAGCGAAAACACCGACCTGGTGGTGCTCGACCCCACCAGCGCTACCGAATTCGTCGTGCGCAGGCCCGCGCTGTGGGCGCTTGCGCAGTCCGCGCCGTGGGGGCCCAGTTATCTCGATACGGAGGTTCTGTCTGCATTCATGGACGCCGCCGAGCCGGAGCCCGCGGTCACCGCGGTGCAGCTTGCCCCCGGCGATCCCGGTGCGAGGCTGGTCGGGCCCGAGCTGATCGTCCATTTGTCACTTCGACCGGGGTTGGATCGGGCGGCACTCGACGCCGTGGTCGCGCGCTTGCAGGCGCGCTGGGCAGTCGATGAACTTATCGCGTCGCGTGTCGATTCGTTGGCGGTGAGGCTCGAATCTGCTCGCTAGCGCCGGATGGCAGCCCGGGGAAAGAAAGTAGCCCGGACAGCTAATTTACGGCGCCGGTGAGCTTCTCGCCAGGGCCAGCGCCCGGGGCATCCGGAATGGATGATGCCTCGCGGAACGCGAGCTGCAGCGAACGAAGCCCATCTCTGAGCGGCCGGGCGTGCTGGTCTCCGATCTCAGGCGCGGCAGCGACTACGAGCCCCGCGAGCACCGTGATCAGTTTCCGTGCCTCGTCCAGATCGATATCCGCAGTGGCATCCGGTCCGTCGGAGAGCCCAAGTTTGACCGCAGCGGCGCTCATGAAGTGCACGGCAACCGTATTGATCAGTTCGACAGCGGGAACCTCGGAGATGTCCCGGATCTCGTCGTTCAGGTCGAAGCGTGCGTCATTCATAGTTCCCTCAATAGTTCTAGACCCTTCACTGGTTCTAGATCCCTCAATAGTCCGGCTCTTAGTAGTTTGGCGCGGTATCTGCTACTCTTCTACAGGCTCCGGGGTATGTCCCCGGTTACGAAAGTGGAGATTCTCCCACCTGTCAACCGCTTCTCAAGGTTACCGGGTAGTTACACCCCGTTCGCTCGGCACTGCTGCGCGAATAGCCAGGGTGCATAAGCGAGTTTTCCCTTTCCGTGCCGCGCGACGACTGTCGCAACCGCATACGAGAAGGAGAACACGCATCAGCGATCCCCGTACCAATGACCGAATCCGCGTTCCGGAGGTCCGTCTTGTTGGCCCCAATGGCGAGCAGGTCGGTGTCGTCCGTATCGAAGAGGCCCTGCGCCTAGCCGTGGAGGCCGACCTGGATTTGGTTGAGGTTGCTCCCAATTCCAAGCCTCCTGTTGCCAAGATCATGGATTACGGCAAATTCAAGTACGAAGAGGCCCAGAAGGCCAAAGAGGCTCGGCGTAATCAGGCGAACACCATCCTGAAGGAGGTTCGGTTTCGCCTCAAGATCGATACCCACGACTACGAGACGAAGCGCAAGCGCGCCGAAGGCTTTCTCGCGGCCGGTGACAAGGTGAAGGCCATGATCCTGTTCCGCGGGCGCGAGCAGTCTCGCCCAGACCAGGGTGTGCGCCTTCTTCAGAGATTCGCCGAAGACGTCTCAGAGTTCGGTTCCGTGGAATCGACCCCGATGATCGACGGTCGCAACATGGTCATGGTGATCGGCCCCCACAAGACGAAAGCAGCGGCAAAAGCCGAAGCGGACGCTCGAAAGGCGGCCAATAAGCCGGCACGTGCGCAGGGAGAGACCGTCGCGGCGGAGAAACCGAGCACACCAGTCGTAACCGAGGCGGCTCCCGCCCCGGTCACAGCAGCAGTATCAACTACAGAAGAGGATAAAGATGCCTAAGCAGAAGACGCACTCCGGTGCCAAGAAGCGCTTCAAGCTGACCGGTAGCGGCAAGGTCATGAAGCAGCAGTCCGGCATGCGGCACAACCTGGAAGTCAAGAGCGGCAAGCGCAAGCGCTCTTTGAACCAGGAACAGGTTCTTGCACCGCAGGACGCCAAGGTCATCAAGAAGCTTCTCGGTAAGTAAGGGTCAGGAACAGAACAATGGCAAGAGTAAAAAGGGCAGTAAACGCCCATAAGAAGCGTCGCGTCATCCTCGAGCGTGCCAAGGGTTACCGCGGTCAGCGTTCGCGCCTCTACCGCAAGGCCAAGGAGCAGGTCACCCACTCGCTCGTTTACGCATACCGTGACCGCCGCGCCCGTAAGGGTGACTTCCGGCGCCTGTGGATCCAGCGCATCAATGCTGCGTCCCGCGCGAACGGGCTCACCTACAACCGTCTCATTCAGGGGTTGAACCTGGCGGGCGTAGAGGTCGACCGTCGTATCCTCGCCGACCTCGCGGTCACCGAGCCTGCTACCTTCGCCGCGATCGTCGCTACGGCCAAAGCTGCCCTGCCTGCCGACACAAGCGCGCCGAAAGTCGTCGCGTAGCTTCGCAGACGTTCACTCCAGCAGCCCCGGATGCGCCCAGCGCGCCGGGGCTGCTGCGGTATCCAGCGCGCCTAAGCTTACTGTCATGATCGACAATCCACGTTCGCCGCGAGTGCGGGCCGTCGCTAAGCTCGCCAAGAGGGACGCCCGGTCTGAGACCGGGTTTTTTCTTTTGGAGGGCCCACAGGCCGTGGCCGAGGCTCTCGAGTTTCGCCCCGAGCTTCTCGTCGACCTGTTCGCTACTCCCACCGCTCTCGAGCGCAACGGCGCGATCTCGCGAAGGGCAACGGAGGCGGGTGTAGAGGTGGAGTTCGTTTCGGAATCCGTGATCGAAGCGATGGCAGATACGGTGACCCCGCAGGGGGTGATCGCCGTGTGCCGTCAATTTCCGACGTCGCTCAAAGATATCCTGGGCGCAGAGCCCATCCTCATTGCGATTCTTGAGGAGGTGCGAGATCCCGGTAACGCCGGCACCATTATCAGGGCCGCGGATGCCGCGGGCGCTGACGCGGTCATCCTGACCGGGCGCAGTGTCGACCTCTACAATCCGAAGGTTGTTCGAGCGACGACCGGTTCGCTCTTCCACGTTCCGGTGTGTGTTGGGGTGGAACTGGAGACAGTTCTCGAGAAGGCGAAGGCGGCCGGCCTGCAGGTGATCGCCGCCGACATCAAGGGCAGCGATCTTTTGGCCGAGCGTTCGGCGGGCACGCTGGCGGGACCGACGGCCTGGTTGTTCGGCAACGAGGCGCGGGGTCTGTCTGAGGAGCACTTCGCCCTGGCCGACCGGGCGATTACGGTGCCCATTTACGGTCATGCAGAGTCGATGAACCTCGCGACCGCAGCGTCAGTGTGCCTCTACGAGAGTGCTTTCGCCCAGCGCACGCCCTAGAGCGATGGCGAGCGACACGAGCCCTCGCCTCGGTCGCCAGTGGACAGGTCGTGTTGACCCCCGTTCGTGGGGTGTGGTTGGGTGGTTCCATGCAGCCACTGGTGGTCGTCGATCATGTCAACAAACATTTCGGTGAACTCCACGTTCTGAAAGACATCACCAACACCATCCACAGGGGCGAAGTTGTGGTCGTCATAGGGCCGAGCGGATCGGGAAAATCGACACTCTGCCGGGCGATCAATCGGCTCGAGACCATCGATGACGGCACAATCACCATCGACGGCGAGGCGCTTCCTGCCGAGGGCGCGGCGCTGGCCAGACTCAGGGCCGACGTGGGGATGGTGTTCCAGTCATTCAACCTCTTTTCGCACAAAACGATCCTTGAAAACGTGACGCTAGGGCAAATGAAGGTGCGCAAGCGTTCGAAGGCCGAGGCCGATAATCGAGCGATGGAGCTGCTCGATCGGGTGGGTGTCGCCAACCAGGCCGCGAAGATGCCATCCCAACTCTCTGGTGGCCAGCAGCAGCGTGTCGCCATCGCGAGGGCGCTCGCCATGGATCCCAAGGTCATGTTGTTTGACGAGCCGACGTCGGCGCTCGACCCCGAGATGATCAACGAGGTGCTGGATGTGATGGTCGGTCTTGCGAAGGACGGCATGACCATGGTGGTGGTCACCCACGAAATGGGGTTTGCCAGGAAGGCCGCCGGGCGAGTGCTCTTCATGGCCGACGGCGAAATAGTCGAGGAAGCCACACCGGAGAAGTTTTTCACCGACCCCCAAAGCCCGAGAGCGAAGGATTTTCTCTCGAAAGTACTTACCCACTAACCGGTGGTTGAGAAACACAGCAAACAGGAGGAAACCATGAGACTCAATAAGGGTCTAATGATCTCAGCCATCGCACTCACCAGCGTTATCGTTCTGAGTGCATGCACCGACTCGGGTGCTCCCACCGCCGAGGAGACGGTCGCCCCCGAGGCGGAGGTCTCATTCGAGGCAGGCACCACCATGGCCGCGCTCAATGAGGCGGGAGCCATCACCATCGGAACAAAGTTTGACCAGCCGCTCTTCGGCCAGGTCGATGCCAGTGGTGATCCGCAGGGTTTTGATGTGGAAATCGGCAAGCTGATCGCGGCGAAGCTCGGAATTCCCGAGAGTGGAATTAACTGGACGGAGACCGTCTCCGCTAATCGCGAGCCGTTCATCCAGTCTGGCGAGGTCGATATTGTCGTTGCCACCTATACGATCAACGATAAGCGCAAGGAGGTTATCTCCTTTGCTGGGCCGTACTACAACGCTGGTCAAGACATTCTCGTTCTCGCGGGCAACCCCGAGAAAATCACGGGTCCGGAGGACCTCGCAGGCAAGCCGGTATGCACGGTGGCGGGCTCCACCTCAGAGGGAAACATCGCCAAGTACACCGACCAGATCACGGCACTCGGTGGTTACGCGGAGTGCCTACCGTTGCTGAGCTCGGGTGCGGTCGTCGCCGTGACTACCGACAACGTGATTCTTGCCGGGCTCGCGGCCAACAGCGCTGGTGAGTTCGAGGTCGTTGGCAATCCCTTCACCGAGGAGCCATACGGCATCGGCCTCACGAAGGATGACACCGACTTCCGCACATTCATCAACGATGTTCTCGAGTCGTCATTCGACGACGGCGACTGGGCCGCCGCCTGGGAGAAGACAGCGGGAGCCGAGTTGCCGCTGCCTGACCCGCCCGCGGTCGATCGTTACTAAGCGCTACGAGCTGGTACTAGCGCTACGAGAGTGACGCGGCCCATCCGGTTTCTGCCGGGTGGGCCGCAGCCCGGGTAGCGACCGAACCTGACCTCTGCTGTTGAACGGACACCCATGGACGCGATCATTGAAAACTTCCCGAAGTTCGTTGACGCCTTTTTGACGACACTGCGGTTGCTGGGTGTGTCGGGAATCGGAGCTCTCATCCTTGGCACGATCATTGCCGCGATAAGAATTTCACCGGTTCCGGCGCTGCGCGGTTTCGCTACTGCGTACACAGAGATCATCAGGAACACGCCTTTGACCCTGGTGCTATTTTTCTGCGCGTTCGTGCTGCCGCAATTGGCCGTACGGCTGGACTACACCACCGCCGCAATCATTGGCCTGACTCTTTACACATCATCCTTTGTTGCTGAGGCCGTCCGCTCGGGAATCAACGGGGTACCGGTCGGCCAGGCAGAGGCGGCACGTGCTGTGGGGTTCAATTTTGCGCAGACACTCGGTCTGATCGTGTTGCCGCAGGCCATTCGAATGGTTATTCCTCCGCTCATCAACGTGCTGATCGCGCTCACCAAGAACACCTCGGTCGCCGCGGGCTTTGCGGTCCTTGAGCTCATTGCGGTGTCACGGCAGGTCATTCAGCTCAATGGCAACGCGGTTACCGCCATCCTGCTCGCGGTAGCCGTGTTCTACCTTGTCATCACCGTGCCGCTCGGCCAGACTGCAAATTTGCTCGAGCGAAGAGTGATGGCGCGCCGATGACGAACGTGCTGTACGACGTGCCTGGACCAAAAGCTCGTCGATTCTCACTCATTCTTTCTCTGGTCGGCGGTGTGCTAATAGCCGCCAGCTTGATCGCGATTTTTGCCTTCCTATCCCAGCCGCGTATCAATGCGGGGGGCGTAGCTCAGCCTGGGGTGTTCGACGCCAGCAAGTGGGACATTCTTGGTGACCGGGCGCTGTGGCGAGCGGTGTGGCGAGGACTGTCGGCCACGCTGCAGATGGCCGGCGTCGCGGCCGTGCTCGCTCTCGTAGTCGGTGTCCTGCTCTCGATGGCGCGCACCGCGACCACAGCGGTCATCCGGATTCCGTCGATCGTGGTGATCGAGTTTCTTCGGGGAATGCCCGTGCTACTTATGATGCTGTTCGTGCTGCTGGTTTTCTCGACCGGTCAGTTCTGGGCCGGCGTGGGAGCGCTCGCCGTTTACAACGGTGCCGTGATCGGCGAGGCGCTGCGTGCCGGCATTGCATCACTACCGAGGGGGCAGCGAGAGTCCGGCCTTGCGGTGGGGCTGACGCCGCTGCAAACCCGCTTCTCGATCGAATACCCCCAGGCGTTTCGGCAGATGCTGCCCATCATCATCGCGCAGCTCGTGGTGCTGCTCAAAGACACATCGCTGGCCTACATTCTCGGCTACCAGGAACTGCTCAATGTGGTGCTCAAGCAGGGGTCGACCACGTTCGGGCCGACCTACCTGTTCACCCTGTTCTTCGTGGTGTGGGCCGTCTATCTCGCGGTGAACCTGAGCCTCTCGTGGATAGCGCGCTTCGTTGCGCGACGCACAGCGTCGGGACGGGGCGGCGGACGAAACGGAAAGCGCGCGGCGAAGGTGATAGCCCAACTGGGCGGTGCGGGAGTGGCGGGCGCGAGCGATCCGCTCAGTGTCCGGGGTGCGCGATCCGACCACGACACCGGGTACCAGCCGTAGCCTGAGTAAACTCAGGTTCTGTGTCAGAATCCACTCCCATCACCGAAGACGTCGTGAACGCGGCTGTCGACGCAGCGCTCGGGGCTGTGGCCTCGGCCACCACCATGGCCGAACTCCGCTCAGCCCGCGCCGAGCACGCTGGTGAATCCTCACCGCTGGCTCGGCTGAACGGCAGCCTCAAATCCATCGATCCGGCCGATCGCGCCGCGGCGGGGAAGCTCGTCGGGCAGGCCAGGGCCCGCGTGGGGCAGGCGTTCGCTCCGCGCGAGGCTGAGCTGGCCGTGGCCGAAGAGAATGCCCGGCTCGCGGACGAGACCCTGGATGTCACGGCGGTGCCCTCTCGCTGGAACGCCGGTGCGCGGCATCCACTCAGCCTGCTCATGGAGCGCATGAGTGACGTGTTCATCGCCATGGGCTGGGAGATCGGCGATGGGCCGGAGCTGGAGAACGAGTGGTTCAACTTCGACGCACTCAACATGGATGAAGACCACCCGGCTCGCAGCGAACAGGACACGTTCTTCATCGACCCGATCGACGGTCATCTTGTGTTACGCACCCAGACCAGCCCTGTGCAGATCCGGTCGCTGCTGACTCGCGAACTTCCCGTGTATGTCGTGTCGCCGGGCAAGGTGTTTCGCAAAGACGAGCTCGATGCCACCCACACTCCCGTGTTCCACCAGATTGAGGGCATCGCGATTGATAGGGGGCTCACCATGGCGCATCTCCGCGGCACCCTCGAGCATCTCGCTCGCGCCATGTTCGGCGACGCAGCACAGATCCGGCTTCGCCCCAACTACTTCCCGTTCACCGAGCCGAGCGCCGAGATGGACGTCTGGCAGCCGAACGCCAAGGGCGGTGCGCGCTGGGTCGAGTGGGGCGGATGCGGCATGGTCAACAGCGCCGTGCTGCGTGCGGCCGGCATCGATCCCGACACCTACCAGGGGTTCGCGTTTGGGATGGGGATCGAGCGAACCCTGCAGTTCCGCAACGACATGAATGACATGCGAGACATGGTCGAGGGCGATATCCGCTTCTCCCAGCAGTTTGGGATGGTGGTCTGATGCGCGTGCCCATCAGTTGGTTACGCGAGTTCGTTGACATCCCGCTCGACGTCACGCACGAGCAGGTTCACGCCGCCCTGGTGAAGGTCGGCTTTGAGGAAGAAGACGTTCACACCTTTGACCTCAGCGGCCCGATCGTGGTCGGTCGGGTGCTCTCGTTCGAGTCAGAACCGCAGTCGAACGGCAAGACCATCAATTGGTGCCAGGTGGATGTCGGCGAAGCCGAACCTCGTGGCATCGTCTGCGGAGCGCACAACTTCGCCGTGGGCGACAAGGTCGTCGTGTCGCTTCCCGGTGCAATCCTTCCCGGCCCGTTCCCGATTGCGGCGCGCACAACCTATGGTCACGTGTCCGATGGGATGATGGCGTCCGCCCGCGAGCTCGGCATGGGGGAGGAGCACGACGGCATCCTGCTGCTCAAAAACCTCGGCCTTGACCCCGTCATTGGTGCCGAAGCGGTTCCGCTGCTCGGCCTCGATGACTTCGCGGTTGAAATCAATGTCACGCCGGATCGCGGATACGGGTTCTCGATCCGGGGGATAGCGCGCGAGTATGCACATTCGAGCGGGGCGACGTTCCGCGATCCTGCACTCGCGGGGACGGTCGAGGCCGGGCACGGCTTCTCGGTCACGGTCGACGATGACGCCCCGATCCGAGGGCATGTCGGTGCGAGCGTGTTCGTGACGCGAGCGGTGCGCGGCGTGGATGCAACCAGCCCCACGCCGCCGTGGATGGTGGCGCGGCTTGGGCTTGCCGGCATCCGGAGCATCTCCCTGACCGTCGACATCACCAATTACGTGATGCTCGAACTTGGCCAGCCCATCCACGCCTATGATCTCGACAAGATTTCGGGCGGCATCGTCGTGCGTCGGGCCGGGCCGGGCGAGACTCTCACCACTCTCGACGGCAAAGTTCGCGCGCTGGTCGAGGAAGATCTTCTGATCACGGATGCCTCGGGGCCGATCGGTCTCGCCGGTGTCATGGGCGGCGCCTCGACCGAGATCGACTCCTCCTCTACGAACGTGCTTGTCGAGGCGGCCAACTTCGACCCGACGTCGATCGCGCGAAGCGCTCGCCGCCATAAGCTGCCGAGCGAGGCCTCGCGTCGTTTTGAGCGCGGAGTCGACCCGGCGGTCGCCCCTGTTGCCGCGGCGCGTGTCGTAAACCTACTGGTCGAGCTGGGTGGGGGAACCGCCGACGAGCTTGGTTCGGTGCTCGACAGCTCCGCCGTCCGAGAGCCCATCGAGCTGCCGACCGGGTACGTTGCCAGCCTTATCGGTGTGGATTTCACGGCGGATGACGTCGCCACCTCACTCGTCGAGATCGGCTGCGCGGTGGCCAACATAAGCTCCGGGCTATCGGTGACCCCGCCCACATGGCGCCCCGACCTCACCGATCGGGCCACCCTCGCCGAGGAGGTCGTGCGCATCGTCGGCTACGATCGCATTCCGTCGGTGCTCCCTGTGGCGCCTCCCGGCCGCGGGTTGACGAGGCAACAGCGTCTGCGTCGATCGGCGGCGAGCTCACTGGCCTCCGCCGGACTCACCGAGGTCCTGGCATATCCGTTCGTATCGCAGGCCTCAAACGACCTGTTCGGCTCTCCGGCTGAGGGCCCGGTTGCGGCGATGAAGCTGGCGAACGCGATCGACTCGGAAGCCGCCTGGATGCGCACGTCTCTTCTTCCAGGGCTGATCTCGGTGTCGAGGCGCAACCTCTCCCGGGGCCTCACCGATCTTGCTCTCTTCGAGGTGGGCACGGTGTTCCTGCCGCAGGCGGGAGTGAGCTACGGCATCGGCGAGCTTCCCGCCGGTGATGAGCCGCCGTCGAGCGATGTACTGGATGAGCTGCGCGCGAGCATCCCGCCCCAGCCGTGGCATGTCGCCGCGCTCTTTGTGGGGGATGCGGTCGCCCGGCAGCCGGGGCAGACCGCCATTCACCGCGGGCTGTCCGACGTGATCGGCGCGGCGCAGCATCTTGCCGCGACCCTCGCGTCTCCGCTGACCGTGGCCACGGGCATCCATAAGGCCATGCACCCTGGGCGCACGGCGGAGTTACGTTCGGGTGATCGTGTGATCGGGTATGCGGGGGAGTTGCTGCCGTCCCTCGCCGCCGAGTTCGATCTGCCGCGTGTGGTTGCCGTGCTCGAGCTCGATCTCGATGCACTCATTGACCTCGGCGCGACGGAGGTAGTGCCGACCCCGATTGTGTCGTTCCCGGCCGCCACACAGGACGTGACTCTTGTCGTTGCCGAATCCGTTCGCGCCGGAGAGTTGCTTGCGCTACTGGTCGAGGGCGCTGGCGCCCTGCTCGAGAACGTCGTGCTCGTCGACGACTACCGCGGTTCGGGCATCCCCGATGGCAGCAAGTCGCTGACTTTCGCGTTGAGGTTCAGGGCGACGGACCGCACCCTGACCGCACGCGAGGCGACGCAGGCGAAAGCTGCCGCGGTCGCCCTCGCCGAGGCCAGGGTGGGAGCCGTGCTGCGCGAGTAGCGCTCGCATTCCCTACGCCGCGAAGGTCGTCGCGCGTGACACTCTTTCTCGCACTGAGGCTCTACTCGTGAAGGCCGTCCCGTTCGTGGTGCGGCCTCCGTCCCGGCCGAGGACTTCCCGGTCTGGCGGGAGTTGCCTACCGGCGGGAGTTACCTACCGGCGGCGGGAGTCACGACTCCCGCCGCGAGCAAGTTTCCCCCGCCGCGAGTGTCGCAACTCCCGCCGCGAGGGCGGCTCTGCGCCGCTCGTTGTAGGCCGCCGCCGTGACCGAGTCGACGCGGATGCTGACGGTCAGTGAACCTATTGTTCCCGTGCACCAGCGGCGTTCTACCCTCTACCGCCGGCCCCCGCCGAGCAGCCCGCCCAGCACGCTGCCGAGGATGTCCTGGCCGCCAGAGCCACCGAGCAGCCCACCCAACAGGTCGCCAATGCCGCCTGACTTCGCTGGCTCCGGTGTGGGCGCGGCCGGTGCCGCCTCCTTCTTGCCGAGGAACTGCGAGGCGAGCCAGGCGATGACGATGGGAGCGACGATCGGCAGGATCTTCGCGATGATGTCCTGGGTGATGTTGCTGTCTCCGGTGCTGGCGACGGCGGCCACCACGTCATCTTTCTGAGAGCCGAAGACGTTGTTCACGATCTTCTCGCCGTCGTTGGTGTTGATGTCGCTGACGGATGCCGTGGGGAAGACACCGGCGTGACCGGTAAGGGCCTTTTCGAGCGAGGCGGCACCGTCGCCATCCTTCGCATTGGCCGCCATTCCGCCCAACAGGGTGGGAATGACCTGCGCCACGGCACCGTGCGCCACATCCTCCGGAATTCCCAGCTTCCTGGCGATATCGCCTACCGGGATCAGAGCGAGCAGTCCATCAATATCCGACATGAGATCTCCTGGTTGTGCGATGCGTGCCCGCGTGGGCGCGTTCCCCAAGGCTAGCGATTCGCGGTTGCCAGCGGCAGTGCACTACTGTCGGGAATGTGACCACGTCTCTCGCCCTCGACGCACGCCTCAGGCTGCGTCCGTCGGCGCGCCGTGCACGAGGGCTCCGCGTGTCAGGAACACGACGCCAGTCCGACGAGCGACGATAGGCGACGTTTCACTTCGCCGCCACCGGTTCCCCGTGAACCGACCAGGCCCCTGTGAACCGCCGCCGCGGCATCCCCCTTCGTCCCTCCTCTCATTAAGGTAGAGCCATGTCTTTATCCGTCGCCGTGGCCGGTGCCAGTGGCTACGCAGGCGGCGAGCTGCTGCGGTTGCTCTCTGCTCACCCCGAGTTCGAGGTGACCACGGTCACCGCATTCACCAACGCGGGGCGTCCGTTGGTCGCCCTCCAGCCTCATCTGCGCTCGCTTGCTCATCTCGAGCTCCAGTCAACGGATGCCACAACCCTCGCCGGGCACGACGTCGTGTTTCTCGCGCTGCCGCACGGCATGTCGGGCACGCTCACGGCCGACCTGTCAGCCAATACTCTCGTGGTCGACTGTGGAGCCGACCATCGGCTCACCAGCGAGGACGACTGGGCGAAGTTCTACGGCGGCGACTACTTCGGCGCGTGGACTTATGGGCTTCCCGAACTCCTCACCGCGACCGGCAGCCAGCGGGACTCCCTCAGGGGCGCAACCCGCATTGCGGTTCCCGGATGCAACGCCACGGCGATCACGCTCGCCCTCGCCCCTGGCATCCACTCCGGGCTGATTCTCGCCGACGACCTCGTATCGGTACTGGCCGTCGGCCCCTCCGGAGCCGGAAAATCACTGAAGACCGAGCTGCTCGGCAGCGAGCTGATGGGTTCGGCGCACGCGTACCAGCTGGGTGGCGTGCATCGCCACAACCCCGAGATCCGGCAAAACCTTGAGACGGCGGGTGGTGTCGCTGTGAGCATCTCCTTCACTCCTGTGCTCGTGCCCATGAGCCGCGGCATCCTGGCGACATCAACCGCGAAGATGGCACCGGGGGCGACCGAACGCCAGGTGCGGGCGGCGTGGGAGTCTGCCTACGTCGACGAGCCATTCGTGCAC
>NZ_JANLVV010000194.1:0-5604 GCF_031364185.1 Salinibacterium sp.
TGGCTGGCCTTCAACCAGCGGGTGCTGGAGCTTGCCGAAGACTCAGCCCTGCCACTGCTGGAACGCGCGAACTTCCTGGCCATCTTCGCCAGCAATCTTGACGAGTTCTTCATGGTGCGCGTCGCCGGCCTCAAACGCCGCATCCTGACCGGATTGGCGGTGCCGACCAACGTCGGCCGCACGCCCGTCGAGGTTCTCGACATGGTCATCGCCAGGGCGCACGAGCTGCAGGAGCGCCACGCGTTGGCCTTCCGCGCCATCGTGAAACCCGAGCTCGACGCGGCCGACATCCACATCGAGACCTGGGCCGACCTCGGCGAGGCTGACCGCATCCGCACCCGCGAAATCTTCTCCACACAGATCTTCCCCGTGCTGATGCCGCTGGCGGTCGACCCGGCGCATCCGTTTCCCTATATTTCTGGGCTGTCGCTGAACCTGTCGATCCGGGTGCGCAGCCCCAAGACGGGCAAAGAGGAGTTTGCGCGCCTCAAGGTGCCGCAAAATCTGCCGCGCTTCGTGCAGCTTCCGGATGATAAGAGCGGCCTGTTGAGGTTCATCCCGCTCGAAGATCTCATCTCGAACCACCTCGGAGACCTTTTCCCCGGAATGGAAATCCTCGAGCATCACGAGTTCCGGGTGACCCGCAACGAAGACGTCGAAGTCGACGAGGACGAGACGGAGAACCTACTCAAGGCGCTCGAGAAACAGATCCTGAACCGACGCTTCGGTCCTCCCATCCGGCTCGAGATCACCGATGACATGGACGACCTGACCCTCGGACTGCTGATGAGCGAGCTCGACATCACCGAGCAGGAGGTCTACCGGCTTCCGGCTCCGCTCGACCTCGGCGGGTTGTTCCAGCTCACCAAGATCGACGCGCCGAAACTCAAGTACCCCCGCCACGTGCCGACCACGAGCGTGGCGCTGCTGACGAGCGAGCCGAACGCCTCGCCGGACATTTTCTCGTCGATTGCCAAACAGGACATCTTGCTTCATCACCCCTACGAGTCGTTTTCGACCAGCGTTCAGGCATTCCTGGAGCAGGCCGCGACTGACCCGAACGTGCTCGCCATCAAGCAGACCCTGTACCGCACGAGCGGCGACAGCCCGATCGTCGAGGCGCTCATCGCGGCCGCTGAGGCGGGCAAGGCCGTGCTGGCGCTGGTGGAGATCAAGGCACGCTTCGACGAAACGGCAAACATCAACTGGGCGCGCAAGCTTGAGAAAGCGGGCGTGCACGTGGTCTACGGCCTGGTCGGCCTGAAAACCCACTGCAAACTCGCGCTCGTCGTGCGCCAGGAGCACGGTGTGCTGCGCACCTACAGCCACATCGGCACCGGCAACTACAACCCCAAAACGAGCCGGATCTATGAGGATCTCGGTTTGCTCACCGCCAGCGCCACCGTCGGTAAAGACCTGACCCGGCTCTTCAACGAATTATCCGGATACGCCATCGAGAAGAAGTTCAAAAGGCTGCTCGTGGCCCCGCTGCACCTGCGGAAGGGGCTGCTCAAGAGCATCCAGGTCGAGACCCAGAATGCTCGGGCGGGGCGTGAGTCCGGCATCCGGATCAAACTCAACTCGATCGTCGATGAGGCGATCATCGATGCGCTCTACCGCGCCAGCAATGCCGGTGTTCCCGTCGATCTGGTCGTACGCGGCATCTGCTCCATCAGGCCGGGGGTGCCAGGGCTGAGCGAGAACATCACCGTACGCTCGGTACTGGGGCGCTACCTCGAGCATGCCCGCATCTTCTCGTTCACCAATAACGGCGACCCACAGGTCTTCATCGGCAGCGCAGACATGATGCACCGCAACCTCGACCGCCGGGTGGAGGCTCTCGTGCGCATCACCCGGTCAGACCACCTCGCCGAACTCGACCAGCTATTTACTCTCGCGTTATCCGACGAGACGGCGTCGTGGTGGTTGGAGGCTGACGGCGCATGGACGCGGCATCACCTCGCGCCCGATGGCAGCCGCCTCGCCGACATGCAGGACGTTCTGATCAAGCAGGTCTCCCAGCGCAGACGCGGCGGAAACCGGTGATCGCGGCGCTGCCACCCGTCCTCGCGGCGGGCGCTGTCTGCTGGCGCCTCGTGGATGGCAAGGCCAGGGTGCTGGTCGTGTACCGGGCCAGCCACACAGATTTCTCGCTACCGAAAGGCAAGGTCGACCCCGGCGAGACGCTGCCCGAGACGGCGGTGCGCGAGATCCGGGAGGAGACCGGTCTTGGCGTGACACTAGGGCCGCCGCTCGGAACTGTCGACTACCCGCTGCCGGGCGGTCGGGAGAAAGTCGTGCACTACTGGTCGGCCGAGGTTGACGACCACGCACTGGAGCTGTCGAAATTCATCTCCAATGACGAGATCGCGGCTCTCGAATGGATGCCCGTGGCGAGGGCCCGCAAGAAACTGACCTACCCCCACGACCTCGATGTGCTTGATCGCTTTGAGGCGCTGCTGGAGTCGGACAGCGCCCGCACCTTCGCGATCATCGCCGTGCGCCACGGCACGGCCGTGCCGCCGTCGACCTGGGATGGCCCGGATTCCACGAGGCCGCTGATGCATCGCGGTAGCGACCAGGCGGTCGGCATCGCCAGGGGCATCGCCGCGTTCGCGCCCGAGAAGATCATCAGCAGCACGGCGGCGCGGTGCCTCGCGACGGTCGCGCCACTGGCCGCGCTGACCGGACTCGAGGTCAAGGCGAGCGAGGGGATTAGCCAGGATAGCTTCGAGAGCGGCGTCGCCGACCTGCCCAGGGTGGTGTCGCGCCGCCTGAAGAAGCGAGTAACGACGGTGCTGTGCAGCCACGGGCCCGTGCTTCCCCGGCTGATCTCGCAGTTCGCCATCCAGGCCGGAACCGGGATGGATGACGCGCTTCGCGCGGCCTCGTCACTCGACACGGGCGAGTTCACGATCCTGCACTTTTCCCGCACGAATCCGAGCGCGGGGATTGTCGCGGTCGAAACTCACACTCCAGCCTGACGAGCGCGTGTTTGGTAAGCGCGTGTTTGTTAAGCATTAACCTCCCGTTCACCTCAGGTGTCGAACGTGGTCAACGGCCGTGCATAAGGTTTTCCCTTGGGTCGCACCGGCCCACACCCTGTAATCCCAGCGAAATATCCTGAAAGGGACACAACCTTGAACTCTGTACTCACCCGGTACAAGCGCCTCACCACCATCGGCGCCGTCGCAATCGCAGGCACCATCCTTCTTTCATCGTGCGCCGCAAACGAATCCAGCGCGCCGACAGACCCCACCGCAACAGCGAGTACCCTCGCCGGCACGATCGATGGCGCCGGCTCCTCGGCGCAGGGTTCGGCACAGGAGGCGTGGATCGCCAAGTTCCAGACCGCGAACCCCGACGTCACCATCAACTACGACCCTTCCGGTTCGGGTGCGGGCCGCGAGGCGTTCCTCTCCGGCGGCGTCAGCTTTGCCGGCACCGACTCATCCCTCAAGCCAGAAGAGATCGCCGCCGGCTTCAAGGCGTGCGCGCCTGACACCGGCTACATCCAGGTGCCCAACTACATCTCCCCGATCGCCGTGATCTTCAACGTCGAGGGGGTCGACAAGCTCAACCTCGATGCTGCGACTCTCGCCGGCATCTTCAAGGGCACTATCACGACCTGGAACGACCCGGCCATCGCGGCGCTGAACGCCGATGCGAAGCTACCGTCGGCTCCGATCACCGCCGTGCACCGCTCGGACGATTCGGGTACCACGAAGAACTTCACGGATTACCTCAACAAGGTCGCCCCGGAGGTCTGGGATGCTCCCGCCGCTGACCCGTTCCCCTACCAGACCGGTGAGGCGGCACAGGGCACCTCCGGTGTCGTCGATGCCGTCACCAACGGCACCAACACCATCGGCTATGCAGACGCGTCGAAGGCCGGCAAGCTCGGCGTCGCGGCCATCAAGGTCGGCGATAAATTCGTCAACTACAGCCCGGAGGCAGCGGCAGCGGTTGTTGACTCCTCTCCCGCCGGTGACACCGCCAGTGCCACCGACCTCGTGATCAAGCTCGACCGCAAGACGACAGACCCGACACACTACCCGCTCGTCCTGGTGAGCTACATCGTTACCTGCACCGAGTTCGCTGACGCCAAGGTGGCCCCGGCCGTCAAGGCGTACGTGCAGTACATGACCAGCGAGGAGGGTCAGGCCGAAGCAGCCGCTTCTGCCGGCGCCGCCCCGCTGTCGACCGAACTGTCGGCCAAGATCGCGACCGCGCTCGAGAGCATCAAGTAACACCTCTGTAAGACCTGTCGGGCTGGGGCACACGTGCGGATTGCACCTGATGCCCCAGCCCGACAGACTTGAGCAGCACCCGCATCGCCCCCACGCCCCGCACGGTCTCGCAGGAAGACAGGAATGACGACAGCCTCGCCGCGTAAGCCGGGATCAACGCTCCGCCCCGCAGACCGAATCTTCGCCGGCAGCACCATCGTCGCCGGCAGCCTCATCCTCGCCGCCCTCGCCTCAGTCGCTGTCTTTCTGATCGCCGAGAGCATCCCGGCCCTGGTGGCCGACCCGGCCGAACTCAAAGGTGCCCCCTCCAGCTTCTGGGCCTATGTCGGGCCGCTCGCGTTCGGCACCGTCTGGGCCGCCGTGCTCGCCCTCCTGATGGCCCTGCCGATCTCCATCGGAATCGCGCTCTTCATCTCGCACTACGCCCCCCGCCGCATCGCGCAGGGCCTCGGCTACATCATCGATCTGCTGGCCGCTGTGCCGTCAGTAGTCTTCGGCCTCTGGGGCATCAAAGTGCTCGCCCCGGCCGTCACTCCCCTGTACGGCTGGCTGGTCGAAAACCTCGGCTGGCTTCCTTTTTTTGCGGGGGATGTCTCGGGCACGGGCCGCACCATCCTGACCGTCGCCATCGTGCTGGCCGTCATGATCATCCCGATCATCACGGCGGTGACGCGTGAAGTCTTCCTACAGACACCCCGACTGCACGAGGAGGCTGCGCTCGCGCTCGGCGCCACCCGCTGGGAGATGATCCAGATGGCGGTGATCCCGTTCGGTCGCCCCGGCATGATCTCGGCCGCAATGCTCGGCCTCGGCCGCGCCCTCGGCGAGACGATGGTGGTGGCGATGGTGCTCTCGCCCGCGCTGGTCATCAGTTTCGTGCTCACCGGTTCGCAAAATCCTTCCACCATCGCTGGCAACATCGCACTTAACTTCCCCGAAGCCAATGGCGTCAACGTCAACGCCCTCATCGCGACGGGTATGGTGCTGTTCGTCATCACCCTCGTCATCAACTCGATCGCCCGCGTCGTCATCAACCGCCGTAAGGCATTCTCGGGAGCAAACTGATGACCACCGTGACCGAGACCACCGGCATCGTCAACTCGTTGACGGCCGGGCGCCTGCCCCGGTGGGCAACGTGGGTGATCCTCGGCGCAAGCTGGGCGACTATGATCATCGTCTTCGCACTGGTCGCGGCGAGTTCCGGCGCCGAACTCAACATCGGCGCGGCGCTGTTCCTCGGAACAATCCTGTTCATTGTGCTCATCTTCGTCTTCGCACTACTGGTGGAGGGCATCCGGCAGGCCAAAGACCGGCTCGTGACCGCGCTGGTGATCAGTGCGTTCATGATCGCGCT
>NZ_JANLVV010000199.1:0-3267 GCF_031364185.1 Salinibacterium sp.
CTCTGCGGCGTTCGCCGCGGTGCTCGGCAGTGCCCACGACGCGCCGGCGGTGATGATCAGCGCCGCAACCGCGCCGGCGATGAGGCGCCTCATGCCGTGCCCGCCCTGGTTCCGCTCGCGCCGGTGAGCGCGTCGTTGCGCGCCGCCTCTGCGGCCTCATCGATCGCGTCGTACAGGCGGTCGCGGGTGCCGGTCACGTAGCGGTAGACCAGGAAGATCGCGAGGATGAGAAAGACAATGACGGCGAGCAGCGTCCACGACACAGCGAGCGAGAACGCGGAGGATGTCACGGGCACGAACTCGACCGTCTCCCGGGTCTCGATGACGGGAGCGTCTGCCGCGGCGACGGCCGCGGGGTCTGCCGCGACGGCCGGGTCTGCGGCGGCGGGAGCTGCGGCGGCATCCGGAGTCTCGGTGGAGGCCGTGGGCGCGGAGCCGGTATTGTCGGCGCCATCGTCGACGGGGGTGCCTGCCGTGCCGATCGCACCGGGCACCAGGGTCACCGACGACCACGCCAGTAGCAGCGCGGCGACGGCGGGCACCTGCGAGGTCACCCGTACGGTCTGGCGCGGAAGGATGTTCGAGATCGGCTCGGGGGTGAACTCCCCCAGGGGAATGTTGAACGGCCCGGTGATCTGTACCTTCTGGTTCACGTCCATGCGCAGGTTTCCGGTGTTGCGCACGTCGTAGGTGACCGACATGGTGCCGGGGGCGAAGGGGTTCCACTCGGGGGTGAAGCCGGCGACGAATCCGCTGGTCTCGACTCCGACATCCGGGATGCCCGAGACCGTCAGGTAGACCCTCGCGCCGACTCGCTGTTCAAGCACGACGGCGGCGCCGTCCTGGTCGCCAGTGGTCAGCACCGCCGCGACGATCCCCGCGACGTGATCACCCGGGGTCGCGTCCGAGGGCACCAGAAGAGCGAAGGGAATGGTCGCCTCCGTGCCGGGCTCCAGGGTGATCTTGTCACTGGCCGTGGTGATCCACGCCCCAGCGTCGATGGGCTTTTCTTCACGCTTGAGTAACCCGAAGGCTCCGGTCTCGAGCTCGTTCCTGGCGTCGGTCGCGTAGATCAGAAACTCGGCGGCCGTAGTGCCCTGGTTCGTGACCAACACGCTGTCGTTGATCTGCGTTCCGGGGTCGGTCGTGTAGTCGAAGGTGCGGCGACCTCCGTCGGCGGTAGGCACCGGCTCTACGCTCCAGGTGATGTCACCCTCGGCGGCCGTCGCCGCGGAGGCTACCTCGAATCCGAACGCCGATAGAGCCATTGGCGAGAGAGCTACAGCCATCGCAATCAGTAGTGCGAGGGGAGTGGTGATTCGGGACATCCGGGGAAGCCAATCAGAGGGATGCGAGCGGGAAATGAACGGGATGTTAACGACGGATTCGGGGCGAAACAAAATTCGAAATAGCACAGCAGAGCGGGTTGGGATCAGCGTGACGCCGAACCCAACCCGCCCGTGATGCGTCTGACCTAGATGAGGGTCAGGGTGAGGGTTGCCGAATACGCGCCTGCGGGCGTGTTCTTCGGTGCCTTCAGCTGCAGTAGCGCCGAAACGTTCGAGACCTCAACGTCGTTCGGTGCGCCGGTAGCCAGGGTGCTGATCGTTTTCAGACCGTTGACCGTGGCAGGAGCCGGCAGCACAACCGCACCAGCAACCGAGTTCGGGGCACCGGTTACTGCCGGGGTCCAACCCAGGTACTTACCCGACAGGATCTTCGGGGTCGCGCCGCCGGTGGAGAAGTCACCGATCTGGCCGGTCAGGTTCCACGCCGGGTAGTCGAGCTGGCGTGAATCGGTAACAATGGCGTTCAACGTACCCGACGCGTTAAGCGTCGTGCCGGTGAGCGTCGCAGCACCGAGTGCGACCGTTGCCGGCACACCCGTCAACGTCAGAACGCCGTTACCAGCACCCGCAGCAATCGTCGTCGTCACATTCGTGGTTTGGACAATTCCGCCGACCGTGACCGTCGCGTTACCCGAGGTGGATGCCGTGAAGTTGGCAGGCACCGTGGGTGTGAACGTGGCGGTGTAGGTGTGCGGGCCGTCGGTCACTGTCGGCAGGTTTGCCGTGGCAACCCCACCCGAGACGGCAACGTTGGCAGCAACCACGGTGGCACCCTCAGAGAACGAGACGGTACCCACGGCGGCAGCCGGAGCCACCGTCGCGGCCAGTGTCACGGCCGAGCCGGTGGCCTGAGCCGTCAGCGAGGTCGTGGTGGCCGTGGGCCCGACGGGAGGAGCTCCGGCAACAGCCCATGCGCCGGAGGTGGCGTCGTAGGTCATGTTGAGCTTGACGTAGGGCGCATTGACCCGGTCGAGAGTCGTGTTCGACGCAAAATAATAGAAGCGCAGCTCGAAGTTACCCGTCGCGAGAGGGTTGGCGAGAGCGTCCAACTTCTTGTTGGTCACGTAGTTGTTTCCTGGGCTGACCGAGCGGTCCAGGAAGGCAGGATTGCCATCAAGACCGGTCGTTCCGAAGGTGCTCGGCATGGCCAGAGTGCGGAGGATTGAGATGCCGCCCATCTCGACGCCACCCTGGTAGATGTACGTTGCGCCGGCAGCACGGAACCCAACAGGTGCCCCCGTGTTGACAGCGATACTCGTCAAGAAGTACTGGTCCGATACGTTGCCGCTGGTCGGGGTAATGGTGATCGCTCCGGCTGGCGTGATCTCGGCGGCCTGGGCCGAGGCCGAGAGGCCGACCGTTCCGACCACCATGGCACCGGCGACAGCCAATGCGGCGATTCTCTTATTGATCTTCATGACTAACGTTTCTCTTTCTGTTCTGAAGGGGGATTGGTCGGGTCGGGTCTAGTTGACGTAGCCACGCTGAGCGGAGGTGTTACCACACTGCGTGCCGATGGTGCCGAAGCCGTACTGCCTGATCTGAGCGCCAGCAGAGCACACTGCCGATGTCGGTCCAGCGAAGGCAGCGCGCACAGCGGTATCGCTGGCGGTCGGGGTTCCGGTGCTGAGCGCACGGGTTTCGACGACGTTGTAGACGAGGCGGCTCACCGGGAAGTTCGGGTTCAGCTGAACTGACCCGCCGGTGTAGACGATCGGCTTCTCCGAGTCGATGTTGCTCAGTGTGATGTTGCCGCGTCGCTCAACCACGGTGGTCGGAAGCGTGCGGTAGTTACCCTGCGCGATGAACTGTGCAATCGAGAACGGAACGATATCGCCGTCGGTCGTCAGGAACGAACCATCGTGCTCGATGACCGAGTTGCCAAGGTCAGTCGCCTTTCCGCCCGCAGCGATTGCGG
>NZ_JANLVV010000206.1:0-5181 GCF_031364185.1 Salinibacterium sp.
CAGTGCATCGAGATCCATCTCGTCGAGGGAAACCCCGCGGTGGTTGATGGCGCGGCGCGGAAGCACATCAAGCCCTTCGACGAGCGCGGAGGTGGCCGCCCTGCCGTGGGTCTCCACGACGGCGACAACAACATCGCGACCAGCCTCAGAAAGTCTGCGACCTTCTTCGAGCATCGCGAAGGTTTTGCCGACGCCGGGGGCAGCGCCGAGCATGACCCGGAGCCGTCCTCGTGTCATTTATTCACCATCGCAGACTCATCATCCCAGCTTGGCGAGCGCGATGTTGAGACTGAGAACGTTGACGGTCGGCTCGCCCAGGTAGCCGAGGTCGCGCTGCTGGATCATCGATTCGACGAGGCGGGAAACCTCCTCCGTAGTGAGGCCGCGGGCTCCGGCCACGCGGGGCACCTGAAGCCGTGCATTCGCGGGACTGATGTGCGGGTCGAGACCCGAGGCTGATGCGGTGAGGGCATCCGCGGGGATGAGGGTCGCGGCATCCAGGCTCTCGATCGCTTCTCGTCGTGCGTCGATTGCGGCGATGAGGTCGTCGTTCTCGGGGCCGTAATTCGATCCGCTCGACGCGCCGCCGTCATAGCCGTCACCCGCCGCGGACGGCCGTGACTGGAACCACTCCGGAAGCGCGTTGCCGTCAGCGTCAGCGAATGTCTGGCCGATGAGAGTGGAGCCGACGACCTCGCCGTCGACCCTGATGAGGGATCCGTTGGCCTGCGCCGGTAGTACAAGCTGCCCGACTGCTGTCACTGCGAGAGGGTATACGACCCCCAGCACCACGGTGAAGATCAGGAGTGCTCGGATCGCTGTCCACGTCTGGCGGAATTTCATGAGGTGCTCCTTGGGGCGAATCGTAAGGTGAGAAGTGAGGGGGTCATCAGAACCCCGGGATGAGGCTCACGGCGAGGTCGATGAGCTTGATGCCGATGAAGGGAGCGATGAGTCCGCCGACGCCGTAGATGAGGATGTTGCGGCCCAAAAGGCTGCTTGCCGACACCGGGCGGTACTTCACGCCGCGCAGGGCAAGCGGAATCAGTGCCACGATGACGAGCGCGTTAAAGACGATCGCGCTCAGGATGGCAGAGGATGACGAGTGCAGACCCATGATGTTGAGTACGGCCAGCCCTGGGAACTCCCCGGCGAACATTGCCGGAATAATAGCGAAGTACTTGGCGACGTCATTGGCGATCGAGAAGGTGGTTAGTGCACCACGGGTGATGAGCAGTTGCTTCCCAATCCGCACGATGTCGATGAGCTTTGTCGGGTCGGAGTCGAGGTCGACCATGTTGCCGGCCTCCTTTGCGGCGGAGGTTCCGGTGTTCATCGCCACACCGACGTCCGCTTGCGCGAGCGCGGGGGCGTCATTGGTGCCGTCACCGGTCATGGCGACGAGGTTGCCGCCGGCCTGTTCCTTCCTGATGAGTCCCATCTTGTCCTCCGGTGTCGCTTCGGCGAGGTAGTCGTCGACCCCGGCCTCGGCGGCGATCGCCTTCGCGGTCAACGGGTTATCACCGGTGATCATCACCGTGCGAATGCCCATTGCCCGAAGTTCGGCGAAGCGTTCCTTGAGACCCTCCTTCACGACATCCTTCAGATGGATGACGCCGAGCACTCGTGAGTCGCCGGTCGCCGATCTCGTGGCCACGACGAGCGGCGTGCCGCCAGACTCGGAGACCCTCGTCACTATCGCGTCGAGGTCGGCCGGCACCACGCCCACCCAGGCCGCGACCATCGAGCCGGCGCCCTTGCGCACCTGGGAGCCGTTCGGCAGGTCGAGCCCGGACATGCGGGTCTGAGCCGTGAACGGCACAACGATCGCGTCCGGGATGGGAGCGCCGTCATGGCCGAGCTCCCGAGCCAGGTCAACGACCGATGAGCCTTCGGGTGTGGGGTCGGCGAGCGAGGCAAGGCGCGCCGCGCTGATGAGCTCATCGCGACCAACGCCATCCACGGGGATGAATTCGCTGGCGCGACGGTTGCCGTAGGTGATGGTGCCGGTCTTGTCGAGCAGCAGCGTGGTGATGTCGCCCGCAGCCTCGACGGCCCGACCAGACATCGCGAGCACGTTGCGCTGAACGAGCCTGTCCATACCGGCGATGCCGATCGCGCTGAGAAGCGCACCGATGGTGGTTGGAATGAGGCAGACCAGCAGGGCCACCAGGACGGTGATGCTCACCGCACCGCCCGAGTAAGCGGCCATGGGGTTCAGAGTCACAACCACGATCAGGAAGATGATCGAGAGGGTCGCGAGCAGGATATTCAGCGCTATCTCGTTGGGAGTCTTTTGGCGGGAGGCGCCCTCAACGAGTCGGATCATCCGGTCCACAAAGGTCTCTCCGGGCCTAGAGGTAATTCGCACCACGATCTTGTCGCTCAGCACGCGAGTTCCTCCCGTAACGGCACTGCGGTCGCCACCGTGCTCCCGGATGACCGGGGCAGATTCACCCGTGATGGCAGACTCATCCACCGAGGCGATGCCCGAGACGATGTCGCCGTCTCCGGGAATGACCTCTCCCGCCGAAACCACGACGTAGTCGCCCAGAGTGAGGTCGGCAGATGACACGTCTTCGGCCTGCGTTCCCGCGGGGTTATCGGGGGAAGCGACTCGGTGCGCGATCGTCGAGGTGCGGGTCTGGCGCAGCGCGGATGCCTGCGCCTTGCCCCTGCCCTCTGCGACGGACTCGGCGAGGTTGGCAAAGATCACGGTGACCCACAGCCATATGGCGATGCTGGCGGTGAATGCGGGTGCGTTCGAAGTCGCGGCCATGAACGGCTCGGCGATGGCGATCACCGTGGTCAGCGCGGCCCCCACCTCGACGACAAACATGACGGGATTTCGCCACATCAGTCGCGGGTCGAGTTTACGCAGAGCACCGGGCAAAGCCGTGATCAGCTGGGCAAGAGAAAGCGCACTTGCGCGGCTGGCTGCCTCCTGCTGTGAGGGTGTTGTTTTTGATTCTGTCATTGTCATGACCTGTTCTTTCATGGACATCAGCCCAGCCCCTCCGCCAGGGGACCCAGCGCGAGTACGGGGAAATATGTGAGAGCCGACACGATGGCGATCGTTGCCAGGAGCAGACCGACGAACTGGGGGCGATGAGTGGGCAGAGTTCCCGCACTAGCGGGAATCTTGTCCTGCGCGGCGAACGAGCCTGCGAGGGCCAGAACGAACACGACGGGCATGAATCGTCCAAGAAACATGGCGACACCGAGTGCAGTATTCATCCATGGCGTGTTCGCGGTGAGCCCAGCGAAAGCCGATCCGTTATTATTGGCGGCTGACGTGAAGGCGTAGAGAACCTCGGTGAAACCGTGCAGGTCCGGGTTCCAGATCGACACCGCCTCGAGTTCGTCCCGAATGGCGGGAATCCCGAAGCTGAGGGCCGTTCCGACGAGCACGAGAGTCGGCGTGGTGAGGATGTACAGGCTCGCGAGCGTGATCTGTCGAGAGCCGATCTTCTTACCGAGGTATTCCGGGGTGCGGCCGACCATGAGACAGGCAATGAACACCGCGATGATCGAGACAATCAGGATGCCGTACATTCCGGCCCCGACGCCACCGGGCGCGATCTCGCCGAGCATCATATTCACGAGGGCGACGCCACCGCCGAGGGAGGTGAAGCTATCGTGCATGCTGTTCACGGCACCGGTAGAGGTGATGGTCGATGTAGTACCGAAGATCGTTGAGCCAATGATCCCGAAGCGCGCCTCTTTGCCTTCCATTGCGGCTCCCGCCAGCTGGGGCGCGGTGCCACCACCGGTGGTTTCGGCCCACGTCATGAGCGAGACCGAAGCGAGGTAGATCGTCGCCATGGTCGCGGCGATTGCCACGCCCTGGCGATTGTCGCCGACCATCCGCCCAAAGGTACGAGGTAACGAGAACGGGATGAGCAGCATCACCAGGACCTGAATGAGGCTCGTCCAGGCCGTGGGGTTCTCGAAGGGATGCGCCGAGTTCACGTTGAAGAAGCCGCCACCGTTAGTGCCGAGCAACTTGATGGCCTCCTGCGAGGCCACCGGCCCGCCGGGGATGACCGCGGAAGCCCCGGTGATCGTCGTGACATCCTGGAATCCATTGACGTTCTGGATAACGCCGCCGGCGATCAGCACGATCGCAGAGACGAAGGCGATCGGCAGCAGTATGCGCAGTATGCCGCGCGTCAGGTCGACCCAGAAGTTGCCGATAGTGCTGCTGGATCGGTACGAGAAGCCTCGGATCAGCGCCACGGCAACCGCGATCCCGACGCCTGCGGAGACGAAGTTCTGCACGGCGAGCCCGACGAGTTGCACGGTGTAACCCAGGGTGAGTTCGGGGGAGTAGGACTGCCAGTTGGTGTTGGTCACGAACGAGATCGCCGTGTTGAAGGCGAGGTGCTCACTCGTGGGCGGGAGTCCCAGTGAATACGGCAGAATCTGCTGCACTCGCTGAAGTGTATACAGCAGCAGGATGCCGACGGCCGAGAAGGCGAGCACCGAGCGCAGGTAGGTGCTCCAGCTCTGCTCCGAGCGGGAGTCGACGCCGATAAGCCGGTAGAAGCCGCTCTCCACTCGGAGGTCACGCTTGCTCGTGAAGACGGCCGCCATGTAATCACCGAGCGGGCGAAAGAGCAGCACCAGCACGAGCGCAATGGTCGCCAGCTGGGCGACGAGGAAGACGATCGTGGTGTCCATCAGAATTTCTCCGGCTTCACGAGGGCGACTACAAGGTAGCCGATCGCCCCGAGGGCGAGAGCGGCAGCGACCAGTTCAATGACGATCACAGGCGCTCCACCCCCCTCGCGATGAGTGCGACAAGCGCTACGAGAGCGAGGATGCCGGCGATGAACACGATGTCGAGCACGGTGAACTCTTTCCGTTTGCTGTGCCCGTGCGCGGCGGCGCTCGAGCGTGGTGATGACCACGACCTGAGTCAACGCCCGGAGCAGGATTTTCGCGCTCGCACTAACGGTTTCCTAACGCCAGCGGGCACAGTCCTAACGCTGATCCCAGTTCAGACTGACGTTAGGGTCAACTGGCGTCACCGTTTCCGCACGACCGCCAACCTCATCGGCCGGGCCGGCGATTAGTCCGCAGCAAGCGCCGCGGAGCCCAGGATGCCAGCGTTGTTGCGGTGCACGGCAGGCACGATCTTCGTCTGCAGGTCGAGCAGGGGCAAGAATTCTTCGTAGT
>NZ_JANLVV010000301.1:0-2067 GCF_031364185.1 Salinibacterium sp.
GCGAACTCGATCGCGAGCATCGCACCTCGCCCGCGCAGCTCCGCTACGACGTCGACAGAATCGAGCAGGGGCTCCAGCCGAGCGCGAACGACACTCTCGATGGTGGTGGCATGAGCGAGCAGCGTTCCGTCTTCGAGAGCCTCAAACACGCCCAGCGCGGCGGCGCAGGCCAGCGGATTGCCCGCGTAGGTACCACCGAGGCCTCCGGTGTGCACCGCGTTCATCAGTTCGGTGCGGCCGGTGACCGCGGCGAGTGGCAGCCCACCGCCGAGGGCTTTGGCGGTGACCATCAGGTCGGCGACGACGCCGTCGTGCTCGCTGGCGAACAGGGTGCCGGTGCGGCCCATGCCGGCCTGCACCTCATCCATCACGAAGACGATGCCGTGCGCATCCGCGATCGCCCGCAGCCCCGCCAGGAAGCCCGGGGCCGGCACCAGGAAGCCGCCCTCGCCCTGGATGGGCTCGATGACCATGGCGGCAAACGTCTCCGGACCGTTGTCGGCCAAAATCGTCTCGACCGCCGCGAGAGCCTCCACAGTGGCGTTCTCGGCGCCGCCCGGCCAGCGCAGCGGTGCGGCATTGGGTGCCCGGAAGATTTGCTCGGGGAACGGACCGAAGCCGAGTTTGTAGGGGTTCACCTTCGCCGTCATCGCCATCGTGAGGAGCGAACGGCCGTGGTATGCCTCATCGAAGACGAGCACGTTGGGCCGACCGGTGGCGGCCCTGGCGATCTTGATGGCGTTCTCGACGGCTTCCGCCCCTGTGGAAAACAGTGCGGTTCGCTTATCGAAGGTGCCGGGAGTGTGGGCGTTCAGCCAACGGCAGACCTCGGTGAATCCCTCGTACTCCGTGACCATGAAGCAGGTGTGGGTGAACTGTTCCAGCTGAGCGGCCACCCGGGCCTGCACGAACGGGTTGCTCGCCCCGACGCTGGTGACCGCGATGCCCGAAGCGAAATCGATGATCCGGTTGCCGTCAACATCCAGCAGGATGCCCCCCTCGGCTCTATCGATGAACACCGGCAGCGCACTGCCGAAGGCCGAGGTCACCTCGCGGTCGCGGACGGCCTGCAGTTCACGGGACCGCGGCCCGGGCAGGGGATGCGCGATGTGTCGGGACTGGAGAAGTGGAGTGAGAGCAGAGGCCATAGGACAAATGTAATCAGTAGGGTGATCGCAGTCTTTAGATAGTTCATCCAATTGTAGGGCGGCTTTGGATAGACTGACCAGACGACGAAGGAGTTCACCATTGGTCACGCTGGAGCAGTTGTGCGATCGCCTCGGCGCCGACCTTCGGCCTGCGGCGCCGGGCGCCATTGGGAGACAGCCCCTTACCGGCGTGCACATCTCGGAACTCGCGGACCCCACGCCCTATCTTGAGGGCGGGGAGTTGCTGCTCACGACGGGCATTCCGCTGGGCGGGGGTAATGCCGCCACCCGGGACTACGTCGACCGGCTGGCACAGAAGGGCATCGCGGCACTCGCACTGGGGCTCGGCGCCGGAACGGATCGCGTTGATCCCGCCCTCGTCGCGGCGTGCGTCGACGCGAATCTCGACCTGCTGCTGGTGCCCGAGGCGGTGCCGTTCCTGCACATTTCGCGCGCTTTCTGGACACTGGTGGGTAAATCGGAGCAGGCCGAACTGGCCTCGCGCCTCGATCTCCAGACCGCGCTGGCACGCGCCGCCACCCGAGACACCGCCACGCAGGCCATCATCAGCACGCTCGCCCAGGGGCTCGGCGGATGGGCGGCCTACCTGCCCGCAGACGGTGCGGCCGAAACGATCTGGCCGTCGACCGCGGCAGATGTCGTGCCGCAACTCCGGGCGGAGTCGGCCAGATTCAACCTGGTCGGAACCTACTCGGCGGCCACATTCCCCGTGGACGGCATGAACGTCGTCGAACATTCGATCACGATCGGTCAACACACCGTGGGCTTTCTCGCGGTGGCTGCGGGGCGTGACCTGCGAAGAGCCGACCGCCAGCTCATCCTCACCTCCTGCATGTTGCTGTCACTGACCGTGAAGCGCGCGCGGGAGGCATCACAGGCCGAAGCCGCACTGGGAGGC
>NZ_JANLVV010000259.1:0-7791 GCF_031364185.1 Salinibacterium sp.
CACTTCTGCTGGATAGATCATGGTTTAGGCAGCAGAAGTGGCGTTCTCGATGATGGCTACGGTCCAAGTGGTAGGACTGGTCCACTCGCGCAGCGCCGGTCGGTCCGTGCGCCAGCGACGAATCGAGACCGCTCACACTGCTGCTGTTGCACGGGGTGGTTTCAGGAGGCCAGTGCAACAGTGTGCGCGGCCTCGACGGCATCGGCGGTGGGATGACAGGGGAAAGAGGAAGTCCCGAGGGTCGCGCCGCACAGATGTGCATTGGCAGGCGGCAGCGCACAGGCTCTAGCAATGCACAGGCGTTCACAGTGCCCGGCCCTAGCAGCACGCCGGCGTTCGCAGCGCCGGCGTTCGCGGTGCACAGGCGCTTGTAGTGCACAGATTTTCCTAGAGCGGCCCACCGGGGGGAGCGGGCTGCCATGGTGGGCTCATGGGGGCACGGGCGACGCGATGGTGGGGCGCTCTGCTCGACGCCTGGGCGCTGCTTCTGCCGGTCGATTGTGCGGGATGCGGTGCCGAAGACCGTGGGCTGTGCGGTGACTGCGTGCGTGAGCTGGCCGCCGATCTGACTCCCCGGATCACGGCCGGCGGACTTGCCGTGGTGACTGCGCTTCGTTACGAGGGGCGGGTGCGGCGCATCATCCTGGCCCTCAAAGAACACCAGCGAACGGATGTGGCGACGGCGCTCTCACGGCCTCTCGAGGCCGCCATCCGCCGCTCGCTCGCTCATGGCCTCGCCGAGCTCGTGACGGTGCCCACCAGCCGCGCTTCGTACCGGCGTCGGGGCTATGACCCCGTGGCCATGCTCGTGCGCCCCACCGGATTCGCGCGCTCCAGGGTGCTGGTGCCTGCCCGGCGCACGGCGGCTCAGAAGTCTCTGGACAGCGCGGCACGGGCGCAGAACCTGAGCGGAGCGCTAATTGCACGCGGGTCGCTGGCGGGCCGCAGGTTCGTGCTGGTCGACGACATCCTGACGACAGGTGCGACCCTGGATGAGGCGGCCAGGGCGATTCGCACCGCGGGCGGAGAGGTGGTGGGGGCGGCAACTTTGGCGTTTACTCCGAGGTTGTTCCCGGCGCGTGACAAGCCCACCGCCGAGGACTACGGTGGGGCAAAAGGCGCAGAATGAAATCCGCCTGGGTTTGCATTCAGGCACCGCCTCGTGTGCATGGGGGCTCTGTCTGAGGTGCGTTCAGACTCTGGCGGCCGCGCATGAGGGCTGGGAGGTCGCCATGGAAATTACCGTCAGCGGACGAAACCTGGGGGTAACCGACAGGTTCAGGGAATACGCGATAGAGAAGGCCGAAAAGGTCGATCATCTCGCTGACAAAGCCATCGCATTCGAGATCAAAGTCACTCGCCACCACGAAACCAGGGGCGCCAGTGGTGACGACCGGGTCGAGCTCACACTCATCGGGCCGGGCCCACTCGTGCGCGCAGAGTCAGCCGGCTCAGACAAGTACGTCGCGTTTGACCTCGCCATGGCCAAGCTCGTAGAGCGGATGCGCCAGTCGAAGGATCGTAAGAAGGTGCATCGTGGCCAGCACCGCCCCGTGTCGCTGCGCGAGGCCACCACCGGTGGCTTCTCGGTGGTCGACATCACCCCGGCCAGCCCCGAAGTGCTGGAGCGCGTCATCACCGGGTCCATTCCGGTGCAGGCGGCGGAGCCCGAGCCCGGGGATGAGGATTACTCGCCGGTAGTCATCCGTCGAAAGGTGTTTCCCACCTCGCGAATGACGGTCGAGAATGCTCTTGACCACATGGAACTTGTGGGGCACGACTTCTTCCTGTTCATTGACAGCGAAACCGACCGCCCGAGTGTCGTCTATCGGCGCAAAGGGTGGGACTACGGGGTCATCGGCCTTGAGGAAGAGACTGAGGAAGTGCCCACAGTAGCCGCGAGAGGTCGCAGCGCTCGGCGCTAAGTCGCCTCGGCTTGGTACGCTTGGCCACCGGCAACGCGCTTATTGTCGTGCCGGAAGCTCGGGAGCATCCCGACGAAGAGTGGAGTTATCGGTGGCCAACGTTCTCGAACGCGCGCTTCGCGTAGGTGAGGGTCGACTTCTTCGACGCCTCAAGAACTACGCGGAGGCAGTCAATCACCTCGAAGAAGACTTCAGGGAGCTGACCGACGACGAGCTCAAGAACGAGACCGTAGAACTGCGGGAGCGGTTTTCTGCGGGCGAGTCGCTGGATGACCTGCTGCCCGAAGCCTTCGCTGCCGTTCGGGAGGCAGCCCAGCGCACCCTGGGCATGCGTCCATTCGACGTGCAGGCCATGGGAGGCGCGGCCCTGCACCTGGGCAACATCGCCGAGATGAAGACCGGTGAGGGCAAGACCCTGACCGCAGTGTTCGCCGCGTATCTGAACGCCATCCCGTCCCGGGGCGTTCACGTCATCACGGTCAACGACTACCTGGCGAGCTACCAGTCCGAGCTGATGGGGCGCATTTTCCGCGCGCTGGGAATGTCAGTGGGCGTCATCCTCTCCGGTCAGACTCCGCCCGAGCGTCGAGAACAGTACGCCTGCGATATCACCTACGGCACCAATAACGAGTTTGGATTCGACTACCTGCGCGACAACATGGCGTGGCAGGCCGTCGACATGGTGCAGCGCGGCCACGCCTATGCGATCGTGGACGAGGTCGACTCGATCCTGATCGATGAGGCGCGCACCCCGCTGATCATTTCGGGGCCGGCGTCGGGCGAAGCCAATCGGTGGTTTACCGAATTCGCAAACCTGGCAAATAAACTGATTCCGGATGTCGACTTCGAAGTTGACGAGAAGAAGCGCACGGTCGGGGTGCTTGAGTCTGGAATCGAAAAGGTCGAAGACTACCTCGGTATCGACAACCTCTACGAGTCGGCCAACACCCCGCTGATCTCGTTCCTCAACAACTCCATCAAGGCCAGGTCGCTGTTCAAGAAAGACAAGGACTACGTCGTGATGAACGGCGAAGTGCTGATCGTTGACGAGCACACCGGCCGCATCCTGATGGGCCGCCGCTACAACGAGGGCATCCACCAGTCGATCGAGGCGAAGGAGGGTGTAGCGGTCAAGGCCGAGAACCAGACGCTGGCTACCGTGACGCTGCAGAACTACTTCCGCCTGTACTCGAAGCTGTCCGGGATGACCGGTACGGCCGAGACCGAGGCCGCCGAGTTCATGAGCACGTACAAGCTCGGCGTCATCCCGATTCCCACCAATAAGCCGATGGTGCGCAAAGACCAGTCTGACCTGATCTACAAGAATGAGCAGTCGAAATTCGAGCAGGTCGTCGAAGACATCGTGGGCCGCCATGCCACAGGCCAACCCGTTCTGGTGGGCACGACGAGCGTCGAGAAGAGCGAATTGCTGTCTCGGTTGCTGGCCAAAAAGGGCGTCAGGCACGAGGTGCTCAACGCCAAGAACCACGCTCGTGAGGCAGCGATCATCGCCCAGGCCGGTCGACTCGGCGCCGTCACCGTGGCCACCAATATGGCCGGCCGTGGCACCGACGTGATGCTGGGGGGCAACGCCGAGTTCCTGGCCGTCGCCCAGATGAACGGCAAGAACCTCAGCCCGAGCGAAACTCCTGACGAGTACGAGGCCGAGTGGGATGGCGTCTACGAGTCGGTCAAGAAAGAGGTTCAGATCGAGGCGGACAAAGTCGTCGATGTCGGGGGTCTTTACGTCTTGGGCACCGAGCGCCACGAATCGCGTCGCATCGACAATCAGCTCCGCGGTCGCTCCGGCCGACAGGGCGACCCTGGCGAGAGCCGGTTCTACCTCTCGCTGCAGGATGACCTCATGCGACTGTTCAATAGCGGTGCCGCCGAAGCCCTGATGGGTCGGGGAAGCGTTCCCGACGATCTGGCCATCGGGTCGAAGGTCGTCAGCCGCGCCATCCGGAGCGCCCAAAGCCAGGTGGAGGGCCGCAACGCGGAGATCCGCAAGAACGTGCTGAAGTATGACGACGTGCTGAACCGCCAGCGCGAGGCAATCTATGGTGACCGCCGCCACATCCTTGAGGGTGATGACCTGCAGGATCGTGTCACCCATTTCCTTGAGGACGTCATCACCGAGGTCATCGAAGTGCATACCGCCGAGGGCCATTCCGATGACTGGGATTACGACGCGATGTGGACCGAGCTGAAGACGCTCTACCCCATCTCGATCACCAGCGATGAAGTGCTGACCGAGGCGGGCTCCGCCGGGAAGGTGACCACCTCCTTCCTGACCAAGGAGATCATGTCGGATGCCCGGCTCGCCTATGAGCGTCGCGAAGGCCAGCTCGGGGAGCCCGCCATGCGCGAACTGGAGCGACGCGTTGTGCTCTCGGTGATCGACCGCCGCTGGCGCGACCACCTCTACGAGATGGACTACCTCAAGGACGGCATTGGGCTGCGCGCGATGGCACAGCGTGACCCGCTCGTCGAGTACCAGCGCGAAGGTTTCGCCCTGTACCAGTCGATGATGGGTTCGATTCGCGAGGAGTCGGTCGGATTCTTATTCAACCTCGAAGTGGAGGTGACCGGCGGTTCGGGTGTCGAGGCCAAGGGGCTCGCGGCCCCCGCCACCGACACCAATAGGCTCAGCTATTCGGCGCCGAGCGCCGACGCCCAGGGCGAGGTCGAGGTGCGTAACCAGCGTGGCCAGGTCGAACAGGCTGCCACGGCGCGTGCCCAGCGGGCGAGCGAGCAGGCTGCCCCGCAGCAGCCCGCGGCGCGGGGAGCCTTCGGCCAGCGTGCTGACGCCGAAGCGCCAGCCCCGATGAACCGTGCCGAGCGTCGCGCCCAGGAGGGTCACGCACACAAGAAGAAGCGCTAGCGGGGCCGGGGCCCTCTCCCACCTAGGAGGGCTCCACCCCGAACGCTCGCGCGAGTTTGTCAATTTTCTGCGCTCGCCCGAGCCGCGGCAGGTCGCTGCCGTCACGCACGACCCTGCCCCTGGCCTCGAAGTCAGCGAGGAAGTCACGTGCCCACGCCACGTCCGACCGGGTGGGGCTGATGACTTCGTTGATGATGGGCAGCTGCTCGATATCGAGGCACAGTTTGCCGGTCATCCCGAGCGCCACGGCGACGCCACCCTGCTCGCGCAGCACCGGATGGTTCGAGCCCACGGTCGGGCCGTCGATGGGGCCCGGCAGGTTTCCGACCCGGCTGGCAATGACCAGTCGGGAACGCGGGTAGGCCATGGCCATGTCGTCTGAACTGGTGCCGGTATCTCGCCGATAATCACCGCTGCCGAATGCGAGGCGGTAAGCGCCGCGCGCGCGAGCGATGTTCGCGGCCTCTTCGATGCCCAGTGCCGACTCCACCAGGGCGATCACCGGGGTGGCACCGTGAAGGCGGTCGAAGGTCTCGGACACGTGCTCGGGAGACTCGGCTTTGGCCAGCATGACTCCCAGCAATCCGGGGATTCCGACGAGGGCGTCGACATCGTCTGACCAGAAGTTGGAGGTGCGGTCGTTGATTCGCACCCATCCGCTGCCGCCGGTGCTCAGCCAGTCGACGACATCGGCGCGGGCCTGGTCTTTGAGACCGGGGTCGACGGCGTCTTCGACATCGAGGATGATCTGGTCGGCCCGGGAGCTCTCGGCGGCGTCGAACGACTCGGGCCGGGTGGCGGCGACGAGCAACCAGGAGCGGGAAATCTCCGCCGATACGGGACGGGGCACATTCTGCTGCAACTGCATAACCTCTCTCACGCGGGCACACGGCAATGGCGCCCTCCACAGGCTAGCCGTATCCTGCGGGTGGGGTCAGACCGTCAGCACGACCTTGCCGCGGGCGTGCCCCTCGGTGATCCGGGTGATGGCGGCGGCAGCCTCGGCGAGGGGGTACTGCCTGTCGATGACGGGCACGAGGGTGCCGGCATCCACGAACCCGGTGAGCGCACGACGGTCGTCGCTCGACTCGGTCGAGAGCAGTCCGACGTCGAGATCGCGCGCCGTGTAGTCCATCACGTGTTCGGCGCCGGGAGTTTCAGCACCTCAACCGGGCCATACGCATCCTGAACTATCGCTTTCATCGAGTGATTCCTCCCGGGTGTTGAAACACGTCATCGAGCGGGGTGCCGAAAACGTGGGCAATCTGGAACGCGAGTTCGAGGGAAGGGGAGTAACGCCCCTGCTCGATCGCAATAACGGTCTGGCGCGTGACTCCGATGCGCTCGGCGAGATCGGCCTGGGTCATCTCGCCATTCGCGAATCGCAGCGCGCGAATCGAGTTGGTGACACTCGTCGGCTTCACCACGCCGGCATCCCTCGCCGATATGAGACCACCTTGGCGATGGTCGACAGGATCGCCGAGAGCACAAATGCGAGGTAGATGACATTGGCGATCCAGAAATAGTCGAAGCCGAACATCGCCATCAGCATCGCCGCCAGCGCTCCCGCCACGACGAAGGATTGGCCGGTGTACTCACCCATCCGGTAAATCTGCCGATCGCGCTGGTCTTTCTTATCGGCATTCTTCGGTGAGGCAATGCCAATAATCACGTGCATGACAATCGAGGCGACAATGGATGCCCCGATGCTCCACAGCATCGCCGGAACATAGTCGACCTGCACGAGTGGCACCGCGCGGCTCATCCCCAGCACGATGATGGCGTAGGTCGTGTACGCGGCCACGGCGAGGACCCCCATGATCCACGCGCTCTTCTCTTCGAATGCCATTATTCTCCCCGTCGGAATGTCAAGAATTGCTGACATGAGAGAATGTACAAGAAGTTAGACACAATGTCAAGAAAACTATACTTCCGCGAGCATCTTCGTGATGCGCTGCAGGCTGACGGGCTCTGCGGTGGGGATGTGCTGGGCGAAGAGGCTGAGGCGCAGCTCCTCCAGCATCCAGCGGGCCCGGATGAGGCGGGGCTGGGCTGCGGGGTCGACCGGTAGGGCGCCGCCGGCGGCGACATACCGCCCCTGCGCGAGCTGCACCTCGGTCATCCACGCCCGATCGCGGGACGGATTCTCGACCAGCTTGCCGACCCTGTGCACCAGGCCGTCCAGGTAGGCCGGGATACGGCGCAGCCGCTGAAGCCCGGCGGCGCTCACGAACCCGTCGAAGACGAGCGCGTCGAGCTGGCTGCGACCGTCACCGAGCGGCGCGATCAGGGCGAGGCTCGTCGCGGACTTGATGGCCTTATCGGCCTCGCGGGCCTTCGCGGTGATGCGGGAGACGAGCGCGACGGTCTGGAAGAGGGCGTCGACGATGGTGGCCGAGACCTGATCCCGAGCCTTCTCGAACTCGGCCCGCGTAAACAGCTGGCCATCGCCGATCACGGCGTCGATGCAGGCGACCATGCAGTCCTCGAACAGCGCGGCCGTGGTGCGATACGGGCTTTGGGCGAGCGTCAGTTTCTCGCTGGTGGTGAGGTGCTCCTGCACGTAACCGGTCGGAGAGGGAATGGCCAGCAACAGCAACCGGCGCACGCCCAGGCGATGGGCCGCGGCCTGGTCTTCGGGCGTGCTCATCAGCCGGATGGCAACGCTCGTGCGCTCGTCGACCAGGGCCGGGTATGCACGAATCGTGTTGGAGCCGTGCCGGGTGTCGCGGCTGCGGTCGAGCGTGTCGAAATCCCACGTGGTGACGCCGGCGCGCTCGAGAGGGTCTGCCGGGGATTCCTCGCGCGGCCTGTCGATGGCGCGGGCAACACTTGCCCGTGCCGCGGGCTTGAGGCTCGCCTGCAGTGCGCTCAACACCTTGCCGCTCGCGAGGCGCTGGCCACGGTCATCCATCACCGCGAAGGTCACTCGCAGGTGTGCAGCAACCCGCTCCAGGTCGAAGTCGGCGGGGGTCACGGGCG
>NZ_JANLVV010000270.1:0-3341 GCF_031364185.1 Salinibacterium sp.
GGGCTGGAAAGCCTGGCCCACCTGGGCGCCGCTGACAGAGAGCACGTACAGGGGCATCGCCACAAGCACGATCAGAACTCCGGAAACGGCGATGGCCTTCCGCCAGTCGAGCCGGCCCGCACCCGCGAAGGCGACGACGACGAAGGCGGCGATGGCTGCACCGGGTACGATGGCCGGGAAGTCAGTGTCGAACCAACCGAGTTCCCATGTACCCCAGACGCCGGTCCACAGAAACGGGAGCATGAGGAGGTTGTAGGCAATCAGCGAGAACCCGCTTAGCGGAGCCTGCAGCGACCCATCGGGCGGCACCAGACCGGGCCCCGGGGCTGTGGCAGCCACTTCCGCGCCCGAGACTCCGGCTCCCGCCAGGCCGCCCAGACCCGCACCGACCTGGCCGGATTGCAGCAGGAGCGCGAGCGCAAGTATCACGCCCACGGCAGGGATTAACGCTGAGAAAGCCCAGTGCCGCGTTCGGTTTGCGGTGAGGATGAGAACGGTAGCCGTTGCTCCAATGACGAAAACGGCGGCGTCACCGCGCGCTCCCGCTGCTATCACCACGCCCACGAGATACAGCGCGCCGAGGGCCCACCGCGGGTGTCCGACGCTCTCGAACCATCCGAGAAGGGCCAGGAACGCCGTGCCCACGCCGGTGATCGCCCAACCACTCGGATTATTCGATGGAATCAGGAACATGCCGAGAGGAACGAGGGTGACCAGCCAGCCCCAAAGAAGGGTGTTCCGACGCGCTGCGGGTAGGAGGCAGGTAAGAGCAGTCGCGAGTGCGACAAAAAGCGCAGCGTTCGCGAGCCGCATCACGAGGGCGCTGGACTGGATGTCTGCACCGGCGAAGACGCCCATCGCGGAATAGAAGATCGGGGGGTACTCGCCGGCAAAATTACCCCGGGCCGTCTCGAATGATCCGTTGCCCCAGTCCTGGCATTCGGCGCTCTGGTTTGGCAACCCAGCGAAACACAGCATGTCACGGAAGGAGGATGCCACCACCCGAGTGTTCCCCTCCGCGCCGGGTTCACAGAGCACTCCACCTCCGTCGGCGCACCAGGTGCTGACAAGGTGATAGTCATCGTCAGGGGAAGCGCCAACGGGGGATGCGAAGGCCCAGGCTGAGAGCGCGATGAGGGCGAGCACTGGAGCGAGGTAGATTAAGGAGATCCCGCGAAGCGGACGATTGATACTTTGTTTATCGTGCACGCGAACGAAGGTCATCGCCACCAGCGTAGCCCTGTGGGCACCCGGTGATGATAACTATGCCCCCTGATGGCATTGAGTCGAACTTTGCTAGTGTCCTGCACCTAAAAGGAGAATCCAAATTGTAGGGTTGAGTATGGCGATCGTTGGGCGGCCAAGTGCCTCGTTGGAATTGACTGGTGCTGAGCGAGAAACGCTTCAATGTTGAGCGCGTCGGGCGAGATCGTCGCAACCTCTGGCCATGCGGTCAGGGATCATGGTAGCCAATCCCGATGATGATGCCCCGAGCCCAATCTGTCAGGGCGGGACTGTTTCCCAGGATCCTGTCCGTCGGCATTCAGTGCCGATGACGAAGTGAGTGTGCGAATTTCGGTCGCGCTCGCGACGTACAACGGCGCGCAGTTCATCGAGGAGCAGGTCGCCAGCATCCTTCGCGGCAGCCGTGTTCCAGAAGAGGTTGTTCTAGCGGACGATGGATCGACCGATAACACCGTCGAGTTGGTTCGAGCTGCATTTGGCGGCAGCCGGACTTCAGCCCAACTGCACGTGTTACCCGCGCAGGTTCGACTCGGTGTAACGGCAAACTTTGAGCGCGCGGTCAGTGCCTGCACCGGCGATATCATCGTGCTGAGCGATCAGGACGACGTCTGGCATGAGTACCGATTGGCGGTGGCCGAGCGCTCGTTCGAGGCGCGCCCTCGCCTGCTTCTGCAACACTCTGATGCGCGATTGGTCGACTCCGCGGGTAAACCGCTCGGTGTCTCGCTGATCGACGCTTTGACCGTTCGGGCGGGTGAACGGCTGGCGCTCGATTCCGGCCGCGCGTTTCAGGCGTACGTTCGCCGCAATCTGGCTACCGGGGCTACGGTGGCCATGCGACGCAAGCTCATCGATTTGGCGGCACCGTTCCCACCCGAATGGGTTCATGACGAATGGCTCGCGATCATTGCCGCGGCTTTGGGTGAGGTCGAGTTTGTCGACAGCGAGTTGATCGACTACCGGCAGCACGACTCAAATCAGATCGGCGTCGCCAAGCCCACGTTGTCGTATCGCGTTGGCCGGATGCTCGAACCGCGTGGCGAGCGTTTTGTGCTGCTGTCGGCGCGCTCACAGATTCTCGTCGATCGATTAGCGGCGCTTCCCGTCGCGCCCGGAGTACTCAAGCTGGCGGAACAGAAGGCCAGCTTCGAAGCTCGCCGGGCGGCAATGCCCGACCAGCGGGTACGTCGACTCGGGGCGATCGTGCGCGAAGTGGTGCGTGGGTCATACGGTCGGCTGTCGAGCCAGGGAATTATCGACGTCGCGCGCGATCTGATTCAACCGGTCTGAGCGCGGCGGGTAGATTCACCTTCATAATTCGACCGGTACGGGATTTAGGTCGCTGTTGGTTTCACGGCCGCATCACGAGGAACCGCATCCGAACTCGACAAAGAGCCCAGACACAGTGATCTGCACCGACTGTAAGCCCACCATCTGAGGCGAGCGCTCGAGTGTAGTGATCGGGCGGGCGGGCTTACTCCCTGGCTCCAGATGAGGTCGAGTTGTGATCCAGTGGACGGGATCGTGTTTCTCGCGACGTCCGGCTGGCCGTCTCCTTCTACTAACGTTGACCGAGTCGATCAACGGCTGAAAAAGGACATGGAATATGAAACGCGCACTCATCACGGGTATCACCGGCCAGGACGGCCTTTACCTCGCCGAGCTTCTGCTCTCGAAGGACTACGAGGTCTTTGGGCTCATGCGTGGGCAGAATAACCCCAAGCTTGCTCTGCTCGAGGAGACCGTCCCTGAGGTTAAGATCCTCACGGGAGATCTCACCGACTTATCGAGCTTGCTTCGTGCCATGAACGTTGCGCAGCCAGACGAGTTCTACAACCTCGGCGCAATCTCCTTCGTCGCGTACTCATGGGAAAATGCCCACCTCACCAGCGAGGTGACCGGTATGGGCGTGCTCAATGCTCTCGAAGCCGTGCGGCTCTATGAAGGAAACAGCGGCAAGAAGGTTCGGTTTTACCAGGCATCGAGTTCGGAGATGTTCGGCAAGGTGCAGCAGGTTCCGCAGAACGAAGACACCCTGTTATGGCCTCGCTCGCCCTACGGCGTCGCCAAGGTGTACGGCCATTACATGACGATCA
>NZ_JANLVV010000324.1:0-46008 GCF_031364185.1 Salinibacterium sp.
GGGTCAAGTAGTGCGCTCAGCCTGGTCATGCCGTCGGAGTTCTGAAACCAGGTCAGGGAACGCTTCGATAGGCGGTGTGCCTCCAGGTCAGCCACCGAACCCAAGTCGAGCTGGGCCCGAGCGGTGCGGGCGGCTTTGGCGATGTCTTCCGGTGCCGCCGCACCGATACCCGTGGAAGCGCCCGCGCGGGAAACCAGCACGGTGGCAACAACACCAAGATCGGCACCGGTGACCGTCTCGGAAGGCTTACCCAACCCCGTCATGATGGCCGCAGCGCCGGCTACCGACAGGGTGCCGTCGGTGACCGCGCCGGCCACGGTGGTAAGCCATCCGGCGTTGCCGCTGTGCACCGAGTCGAGAGCTGTCCCGGCGGTGATCATGGCGCGGGCATCGGAGAAGCTGACTCCCGTGAGCTTCTGGATCACTTTCTCGGGCGACGACTGACCCGTGCGTGCCGCTAGTCCCTGCTGGCCGAGGGCACGATCGGATCGTCGAGCTATCTCGCAGGCGATCACGGCAGAACTGGCATCCACCCGCCGACGGGCCGCACCCAACTCGCTCTGCAACGCCAACAACTGCACATCAGCCAGATCGCCGACCCCCGCCACCGACGGCAACACGATGATCGTGTCGCTGACAGAGCTGATCCGGGCCATGCCCAAGGATAGCAGTTATCGAACACAAATACTAGGGATACTGAGAATATTGGGCTATCCTTCGAACATTAATTCTAATTGACACGAACAGAGCCAAGGTTGGGATCCGTTCGGGCGCGACTTCGCTTTGTCGCACATGAGAGTGATATAACACGCATGACAACGGCGATGTCGGGCGCAACGTTCCACACAACCCGCGCTGCATCGTGACAACCGACCGACCCTTCGATCGAGTTCATTTGAATTATGGCGTGGCAGGCCATTTCGGCGTATGCTAAGAAGCTGCCCTCGGGCGGATTGGTAATTCAACAGTGCGATAGTGACCCGTTCGACACTGCGAAAGCAGCCGAATAAAGCATGGGGATGATCGGTTTCGACATTGCCTGCAAAACCGCGAGAAGCGGGTCGAGGACGCACGGTTATCTCGTAAACGATCCGTGCAAAACACAAGTGCCAATTCCAATAGCACTGTTTCTGCCAAGGCAGACCTCGCCCTCGCGGCGTAGTCTCCTCAGCAACTAAAGAAACCGTCAGGCCGGGAATGCTCTCTACCCGGACTCTGGCGTCATTCAGAGAGATTGCTGCGTTCCTGGGTCTCAGGGTAACGCGGGACTTAAACTGAGGCTGGGCCTGTTGACCTGGATGCTCGTTGCAAGGGCCAGGGCCGAGTAGAACGCTTTACGAGCTACACCCGTAGAAGGCGTGGAATTACAGCAGTGGACCGGGGTTCAATTCCCCGCATCTCCACCATGAGGTCACTATCGCATTGCTGGGCTGGCGAAAACTGTACAGACGAGAAAGGGCGCATCCCGCCGGATGCGCCCTTTCCTGCTTTGGCTGGAATCTATTTAGCGGCGCCCTCGAGCGATCCCGTGGTCTTGGCTTCCGGGTCGACGACGAGGCAAAGGATTTCGCGATCGCCCCCACCCCACCCTGCCTCGGTGGGAGTGTAATACGAGAAATCGAGCAGGGAAGTCTCCCAGTCGAGGCCAACGAAGCCGGCGAAGGCTTCGGTGCATCCGCTGACGGCCGCATCTTCGACTGCGGTGTCTCCAGGAAAGTCGCCATCGTCCATAGCGATGCTCTTGAACGCTTCGCTGTCATGGGGTTCGGTGCAGTCCACCGCCTTGACGCTGGTGACTTCGCCTTCGACGGCACTGTCGTTGAGGCAGTCGCCGACCTTCACTGTGAACACGTCGGTGTCGGTGCCCACGGGGGCATCGCTGCTCTCCGTCCCGTTCGACGAACCGTTGCCACCTCCGATGTTGCCGAGGAGGCTGCATCCGGTGAGGGAAGCTCCCGCGATGGCGATGACGGCAATCGCGCGGATGTAGGGCCTATTCATGCCAATCGTCATTGGGGTTCCTCACGTGTGCAAAGCTGCTGTGGTCGGGGTGCATTCTTCTCGATACTAGCGAATCCTGTGCCCTAAAAAGAGGCCACAACTAGTCGTCTGTTCGCGATCCAGCGGCGCCGAGGTAGCGCAGCACAGCGTCGTGCAGCACACCGTTTGTCGCCAGCGCACTCCCGCTCCAGGGCCCGTCAACCCCGTCGATCGAGGTGAACCGCCCTCCGGCTTCCGTGACGATCGGAATGAGCGCGGCCATGTCGTGCGGCTTCAGGTCGAACTCGCCCACGATGTCGATCGCCCCCTCGGCGAGAAGCATGTATGACCACATGTCGCCGATGGCCCTAGACCGCCATACCCGCCGTGTCAGCGCGACGATGTCGTCGAGCCTGCCCTCGCCATCCCAACCGGTGATGCTGTTGTAGCTCAGTGAAGCGTCAGCCAGCTCGCTCACGGCGCTCACACGTATCTGTCGCGGGCCTTCGCCCGTCGCCTGCGTCCACGCACCGTGCCCGGTCGCCGCCCACCAGCGCTTCCCGAGGGCCGGCGAGCTCACCACGCCCACAACGGGCACTCCGTCGACTGCCAGGGCGATGAGGGTGCCCCAGATGGGCACCCCGCGAAGGAAATTCGCGGTGCCGTCGATCGGATCGATGATCCATTGGCGTCGCGAGTCGCCTTCGGAGCCGTACTCCTCGCCCACAATAGAATCGGCGGGCCTCGCGGCTGCTATCCCGCTCCGGATGCCCCGCTCGACGGCCTGGTCGGCATCCGTTACCGGGGTTCGGTCGGGCTTCGTCGTGACGATGAGGTCGACCGCCCGGAAGCGGTCGAGCGAGACGAGGTCGGCTTCACCCGCCAGCGCGAGCGCTAGTGCCAAGTCATCACTCGGCGAGTATTTGGGGGCTGAAGTGTCGGTCACGCCTCCAGCGTATCGGCGGCACTCTAAGCCGCTGTACTCTAAGCCGCTGTGCTGCCGAGTGTGGTGATCAGCCTCTGGAACGAGTCGAGCCTGAGCCTGCCGATCTCTCCCAGGTCACCCGCCATCACGTGTTCGACTATGTTGCAGTCCGGCGCATCCGGCAGGTGGGTGCAGCCCCGAGGGCAACCCTGCGCAAGAAGTGCGAGGTCCGTGAAGGATTTCAGGATGTTGGTGGGGTCGACGTGCCCGAGCCCGAACGACCTGACTCCCGGAGTGTCGACGATCCAGCCGGATCCCAGGCGATACGAGACCGTGGACGATGACGTGTGGCGCCCACGCCCGGTCACGTCATTGACCCGTCCAACGGCCCGATTCGCCTCCGGAACCAGAGCGTTGACGAGAGTTGACTTTCCGACACCCGAGTGCCCTACCGCGACGGTCGTATGCCCGTCGAGAGCATCACGGATCTCGTCGAGCGGGAAGGCATCGGAGCGGCTCTCGAACACCGTTAAATCGAGCCCCGCGAAGTTGGCGAGGAAGTGTGAAGGGTCAGCGAGGTCGGTTTTGGTGATGCACAGGATAGGGGTGATCCCCGCGTCGTAGGCGGCCACCAGGTAGCGGTCAACCAGTCGCGGACGTGGCTCGGGATTGGCGGCGGCGACGACGATGAGCATTTGGTCGGCATTGGCGACGATGATCCTCTCCACGGCATCCGTATCGTCGGCGCTTCGACGCAGCAGGGTGCTTCGCGGCTGGATGCGGACTATGCGGGCCAGACTCCCGTCGTCGCCGGAAACATCGCCCACGAGGTCAACCCAATCACCGGTCACCACAGACACTTTGCCATCCTGGTTCTTGCCGAGCTCGCGCGCTTTCGCGGCGATGAGCTGGCGCTCCTCGGGCAAGCCCTCGGCGACCCACACCCCGTATCGGCCGCGGTCGACGCTGAACACCCGCGCACTGACCGCGTTGGCGTGCTCAGGTCGATTCTTACTTCTGGGCTTATTCCCCTTGGGGTTCGGCCTGACCTTTGCCGACGACTCGTCGTATTCCGAGTAGTCCCCGTCGTCTCCCTCGTCGGTGAGCCAGCTCATGGGGCCGCGCTCACTGGGCAGCGTTCATACTACGTCGATCGATTCGACCGGGCGCTGCGGTGCCCGAAGCATTTCGAACCAGAGTTCTGTGAACTGGGGGAGGGTCTTTGCGGTCGTGCCGATGTCGTCGATCTCGACCCCCTCGATCGCGAGCCCGATGATGGCACCGGCTGTGGCCATTCGGTGATCCTCGTAGCTGCGCCATGCGCCACCGTGCAGGGTCGCCGGGCACATCACGAGGCCGTCCTGCGTCTCAGTCACGTTTCCGCCGAGCCCGTTGATCTCGGCTGCCAACGCGGCGAGCCTGTCGGTTTCATGGCCGCGCAGGTGGGCGATACCGGTTAGCACCGTGTCGGAATCGGCGAGCGCTGCCACGGCCGCGACCGTCGGTGCGAGCTCGCTCGCTTCGTGCAGCGTAATGCCGTGGATGGCGCCTGTCCCGGTGACGGTCAGGTTACCGATACCGTCGCCGGTGGCGGCAAAATCCACCTTGCCACCCATGGTCCGCAGGATGTCCGGCATCCTGGCGCCGACCTGGGTGGTGTGGCGCGGCCAGCCCGTCACGGTCACCGAACCGCCAGCAATAAGCGCCGCCGCAAGAAACGGTCCGGCGTTGGAGAGGTCGGGCTCGATGTCCACGTCGCGCGCGCGGATGGCTCCCGGTCGCACGATCCACAGCCCCGGCTCCGGGCTGTCAACGCTGACGCCTCTCGCGATAAGAGCGGCGACCGTCATCTCGATATGGGGCAGGCTCGGCAGGCTCGGACCGGTGTGGCGAAGGCTCAGGCCGCGGGTAAACCTGGGTGCGGCCAGAAGCAGGCCCGAGACGAACTGGCTCGATGCGGACGCGTCGATCTCGAGGTCGCCTCCCTCAACCTCCCCGGTGCCGTAAAGGGTGAACGGCAGCGCACCGCGACCGTCGTCGCTTACATCGACGCCCAGGGTGCGCAGCGCGTCGATGGTCGTGCGCATCGGGCGCCGGTATGACGACGGGTCGCCGTCGAACGCGACGGGGCCGAGCGCGAGGGCCGCGACCGGCGGAACGAAGCGCATGACAGTTCCCGCCAGGCCGCAGTCGATTGATCCCCCGCCCAGCTCACCGGGGGTGACGAGCAGGTCGGGGCCGAAGGTGTCGGCGCCGGCGACCTCGACGATGGTGGTGCCGAGCGTGCGCAGGGCATCCATCATCAGGGCACTATCCCGTGAATGAAGGGGCGAGCGCAGCAGCGAGGGGCCGTCAGCCAGGGCGGCCAGCACTAGTTCGCGGTTGGTCAGACTTTTCGACCCCGGTAGACGCAGAGTTGCCGAGAGGGGCCCGGATGCCCGCGGCGCGGCCCACGAGCCGTCACCGACCTGCGGCAGGGCAGCATCGTCCCCATAGGGGTTGAACTGGGGTTGGGCTGCCTTCGAAATCGCCATTGGCCCCAGAGTATCTGCTCCCGCAATGGCGGCGGTATCGGAAACGGCAGCATCGACAACGGCGGCGGTATCGGCAGGGCGACAACGGGCCGCCGGAATACCCGCGCGCGCCTCACGGTTGTGCTCGTCAGACGATCACATTCATGTCAATCGAGAGGCACGGAAGCGCAAATGCCGACAGCACTTGCCGAGAGGCCGGTCATCATCCGTCTGGGCGATCTAGAATTGGCTCCGATGTCTAAAGACGAAGTAAAACTCGACGGTGTCACGACGGACGAAGCGACCACAAAGCGTGATCTCTTCGAAGAGCAGGCGCTGCCCTTCATGAACCAGTTGTACGCAGCGGCCATGCGGATGACCCGCAACCCCTCGGATGCGGCCGATCTGGTGCAGGAGACCTTCGTCAAGGCATTCCAGGCGTTCGGGCAGTTCCAGCAGGGTACCAACCTGAAGGCGTGGTTGTACCGCATCCAGACCAACACCTTCATTAACAATTACCGCAAGAACCAGCGCAATCCATACCAGGGCACCATCGACGAACTGGAGGATTGGCAGCTGGGCGGTGCGGAGTCGGTCACGCAGTCAAGTTCGACCCGGTCTGCCGAGGCCGAAGCGATCGATCATCTGCCCGACAGCGCAGTCAAGGATGCACTGCAGTCGATCCCCGAAGATTTCAGGCTTGCCGTCTACTTCGCAGATGTCGAGGGGTTCTCCTACCAGGAGGTTGCCGACATCATGAAGACCCCCGTCGGAACGGTGATGAGCCGACTCCATCGAGGCCGACGGATGCTGCGCGAATCACTCGCAGACTACGCACGCGACCGGGGCATCATTGCTGCTGCCGACGTCGCATCCACCACCAAGAGTCAAAAATTGTTCAGGAGCACGACATGACCGACTGCGGCTGCGACAAGGCTAAGGCCGAGCTAGAGGAATATCTTCACCGCGAGTTGAGCGTCACGGACAGTGCCGACGTCGCGGAGCACATGGAGAATTGCGATGACTGCTCGAGTGAGCACCTCGTAGGTATCGCCCTGACGCTCAAGGTGCGTCAGGCGTGCCAGGAGAAGGCGCCCGAAGAGCTGCTTGAGGCAGTTCGCTTGCGACTCGCCAACGCCTGAGCTAGTCCATTGCCGAGCTTGTCATCGGTCTGAGTTCGCACTGAATCACGCCCGCTGTGGCGCCAATCAGACCCAGGACTCGGTCAAGCTACCTGTGGCACCGTGCCATACGTTGCCGGCGTTCACCCCTCATCCGGTCCGAAATGACGGAGAAACACCTCGTCGTAGGATGACGAGTCGCGGAACTACGTGCCCGGGTGCTCCAGATCTCCGTCATTTCGGACGGCGAGCGGAGCAGCGCGAGCCAGCGGACGGCGAGCCAGCGGAGCGCGAGCCAGCGGATGGCGACGCCGACGGTGCCTAAATCGCCAAGGCGCGCTCGATCAGGTCCGCCTGCTCCTGCGCGCTGCGCTTGGATGATCCACTCGCCGGGGAGGCCGATGCCCTGCGGGAGGCGACTTTGATGGTGCGACCCTTCAGGTAGCGCGCCAATTCGAGGCAGATGAAGGGCCATGCACCCTGGTTCTCGGGCTCGTCCTGTGTCCACACCAGGTCGGCACCCGGATACTGGCTGAGCACCGCATTAATCTCCTGGATCGGGAGCGGATAGAACTGCTCCATGCGCACGACGGCGATAGCCTTCTCCTCGCGCTTATCCAGCTCGGCGACGATGTCGTAGTAGATCTTTCCCGCGGTCAGGATGACCCGTGTGACAGCCGACCTGTCGTCGAGCCTGCTGTCGTCGAGTACCGGTTCGAAACGCCCCTGGGTGAAGTCGCTGATCTCACTGGTGGCGCCCCGCAATCGCAGCATCGCCTTCGGGGTGAACACGACCAGCGGCCGACGCGGGCGCATGTACGCCTGACGGCGCAGCAGGTGGAAATAGGATGCGGGCGTGGAGGGGCGCGCCACGGTCATGTTGTTCTCGGCGCACAGCTGCAGGTAGCGCTCAATGCGGGCAGACGAGTGGTCGGGCCCCTGACCCTCATACCCGTGCGGCAGCAGCATGACGACGCTGGAGCGCTGGCTCCATTTCTGCTCTGCGCTGGCGATGAACTCGTCGATGACGGTCTGTGCACCGTTCGCGAAGTCTCCGAACTGGGCCTCCCAGAGTACAAGCGCATCGGGGCGTTCGACCGAGTAGCCGTACTCGAAGCCCAGGGCCGCGTACTCGCTCAGCAGCGAGTCGTAGATCCAGAGTCGAGCCTGCGAGTCAGACAGATTCGCGAGCGGCAGCCATTCCTGGCCATTCTCGCGATCGTGCAGCACGGCGTGACGCTGCACGAATGTGCCACGCCGGGTGTCCTGGCCGACCATGCGCACGGGAGTTCCCTCGAGAAGCACCGATCCGAGCGCAAAAAGCTCCCCCATGGCCCAGTCGATCGAGCCATTGCGACTCATCTCGAAGCGCTTCTTCAGGAGGGCCTGCAGTTTGGTGTGCACTGTGTACCCGGCGGGCGGGTTGTCGTGCGCGTCACCGATAAGTCGGATGACGGCTTCGTCGACACCGGTGGTTGCGGGTTCTCCTGCGGCCTCTTCGCGCTGCGACTCCGGCTTCTCGAGGTCGGCAACCGCGGCGCCACTCGCGGTGATGATCGGCATGGAGCCGGTCTGCGCGGCGTGGGTCTCAGCGAATGCGCGCTCCAGTCGATCCTGGAAATCCCGGTGGCTGGCCTCGTACTCCTCCTGTGTGATGTCGCCACGACCGACAAGACCTTCGGTGTAAAGAGTGCGCACCGAGCGCTTGGCCTCGATCAGGTTGTACATCAGTGGTTGCGTCATGGAGGGGTCGTCACCCTCATTGTGGCCGCGTCGGCGATAACAGACGAGGTCAACGACAACGTCGCGGTGAAACTCCTGACGGTAGGCGAACGCGAGCTCGGCCACGCGCACCACGGCCTCGGGGTCATCGCCGTTGACGTGGAAGATCGGCGCCTGGATGGTCTTGGCAACGTCAGTGGAGTAGGTGGAGGTGTGACCCTCGGCAGGCGGGGTGGTGAATCCAACCTGGTTGTTGATGTTCACGTGCACGGTGCCGCCTGTGCGGTACGCGCGCAGTTGCGACATCTGGAGTATTTCGACCACGATGCCCTGCCCTGACATGGCCGCGTCGCCGTGAACCATGATGGGGAGCACAGTGAAAGAACCGACCGGCCGTCGATCCTGCTTTGCGCGCACGATCCCCTCGAGCACGCCATCGACAGCCTCGAGATGCGAAGGATTGGCGGCGAGGTAGACAGGGATCTGATTGCCTGACGCGCTCGTGAAGCTACCCTCTGTACCGAGGTGGTACTTCACATCGCCCGAACCCTGGACGGTCTTCGGATCCTGGGTGCCCTCGAACTCGCGGAAGATCTGGCCGTAGGTTTTGCCCGCGATGTTGGTCAACACGCTGAGGCGACCACGGTGAGCCATGCCAATCGCCACCTCTTCGAGGTTTTCGTCCGCTGCTTTCTGGATGACGGCATCCAGTAGTGCAATGGTGGATTCGCCGCCCTCGAGACTGAAGCGTTTCTGCCCTACATATTTGGTTTGCAGGAAGGTTTCGAACGCCTCCGCCTCGTTGAGCTTGCCGAGGATATGCATCTGCTGGTCGTGGCTGGGCTTCGTGTAGGGCTTCTCGACGTGCTCCTGGATCCAGCGACGCTGCTCGGGATCCTGGATGTGCATGTATTCGATGCCGACGGTGCGACAGTACGCGTCGCGCAGCATCCCGAGAATCTCCCGCAGCAGTGCCGAGCGCCGGCCGCCGAAGCCGCCGGTCACGAACTCGCGGTCGAGATCCCAGAAGGTGAGACCGTGGCTGGAAATGTCGAGGTCGGGATGCGAGCGCTGGCGATACTCCAGCGGATCGGTGTCGGCCATCAGGTGGCCTCGCACCCGGAAAGAGTTGATGAGCTCCTGCACCCTGGCGCCCTTGCCGACGCTGTCCGCCAGGTCGACATTGATGTCGGCGGCCCAATGGATGGGGTCATACGGGATGCGCAGCGCAGCGAAGATATCCTCGTAGAAATGCTTCTCACCGATGAGGCGCTCGTGAATCTTCTTCAGGAACTCGCCAGAGCCGGCGCCCTGGATGACGCGGTGGTCGTAGGTGCTGGTGAGAGTGATGGTTTTACCGATGGCCAGCTCGGACAGCGTTTTCGGGCTCGCGCCCTGGAACTCGGCAGGGTATTCCAGCGCACCGGCTCCCACGATCGTTCCCGCGCCGCGCATGAGTCGAGGCACGGAGTGCTCAGTGCCGATGCCCCCGGGGTTGGTGAGCGAGATGGTGTTTCCGGCATAGTCGGCGCCGGTGAGTTTATTGGCGCGGCCGCGGGCGACAACGTCTTCGTAGGCCACCAGGAACTCGCCGAAACCCATGGTGTCGGCACGCTTGATACCGGGAACCACGAGGGATCGGGTTCCGTCGGCCTTCGGGATGTCGATCGCAATACCCAGGTTGATATGTGCCGGCGTGACAACGGACGGCTTACCGTCGGGCTCGTCGTAGAACACGTTCTGGCTGGGGAACTCCTTGAGCGTCTGCACGATCGCCCACGCGATCAGATGCGTGAAGGAGACCTTGCCACCGCGCGTGCGCTTGAGGTGGTTGTTGATCACAATGCGGTTGTCGATCATGAGCTTGGCCGGGATGGTGCGCACACTCGTCGCGGTCGGCACCGTGAGGCTGGAATCCATGTTCGAGGCGAGTGCCTTGGAGGCACCCTTCAGCGTGGCGACAGTGTTCTCAGGTTCGGGCTTCGCCGCTGCGGTTTCCGTAGGCGGGGTGGTCGGCGCCTTCGTCGGTGCGTCGGCAGGGATCGGCTGCGGCTTAGCCTGCACCGAGGTCGTGCGGGCGACGGGCTGGCTGCCCGTGGGTGGGCCGGTGGTCGGGGCTGCGGGGGCCGGAGTGGCGAGTTCGGGGGCGAGGGGTGCCGGGGCTGCTGCGGCGGCCACGTCGGTGTCGGGCTGTGCCTGCGCCGAGGCATCCGGAGTCGCGGTGATGGTGCTGTGGTAGTTCTCGAGAACCGGCCACCAGGACTTGTCGACCAGGTTTTTGTCTTGCAGGTAGAGCTCGTACATCTCGTCAACGAGCCATTCGTTGGCTCCAAATTCACCCGACGAGTCGCCGTCTGCTGCTATTCCGGTCACTTGGCTGGACACGGCTGACCGCCCACTTTCACTTCTTATCGAGGTCATAAATCCTTCGGTACGCGGTGAGGCGCACACCGTGACAAGCCTAATCACTTTTGCGTGGTGCCTGCTGACCCGACTGTGAGGGGTCTAGCGTAAATTTCATGCGCTTTTACGACACCGTGCCACCACACGACCTCACCTATTCCGATGTGTTCCTGGTGCCGTCACGGTCGGCGGTGAGTAGCCGACTCGACGTGTCGCTGGCGCCGAACGACGGCACCACAGCGAGCATCCCGGTCGTCTCGGCGAACATGAATTCGGTCACCGGGCCGCGACTGGCCGCAACCCTCGCCCGTCGTGGCGGACTCGGGGTGCTTCCGCAGGACATGCGTGGTCAGACCATGGATGCCGCGATTCGCTGGGTGAAGTCGCAGCCCATCGCCTTCGATGCTGCGGTCGAGCTCGCGCCACACGACACGGTAGCAACAGCGCTCTCGCTACTGCTGCCGGTGGCGGGAAATGGACTCGTCATCCATGACCAGCACGGAAAGTTTCTGGGCGCGATTCCCGCCGAGCGTCTTGCGCATGCCCTGCCCGGTGCGCCGCTGGGAGACCTGCTTGGCCAGCGACTCACCGCTATCGATGTCGACGAACTCGACGGGCCCCGCGCCGCGTTCGACCTCATGGTTGAGGCCGGCGCCACGTTTGCGACGGTGATGCATCAGGGAAAGGTGGTGGGGACGCTCAGCCGCACCGGTGCCCTGCGGTCGACCCTGTATACGCCGTCGCTCGACGGCCGTGGTCGGCTCTCGGTCGCGGCCGCGGTGGGGATCAATGGTGACGTCGCGGCCAAGGCCAGCGCGCTCGCCGAGAGCGGCGTCGACGTGATCGTCCTCGATACTGCGCACGGTCATCAGGAGGGCATGGTTCGGGCGATCGCCGCTGTGGCTTCCCTCGACCTGGGGCTGCCGATCGTTGCCGGCAATGTTGTCACGGCGGAAGCCGTCCGTGACCTGGTCGGCGTTGGTGCCACGATCATCAAGGTCGGTGTTGGCCCCGGCGCGATGTGCACGACCCGGATGATGACGGCGGTAGGTCGACCGCAGTTCTCAGCGGTGCTCGAGACCGCGGCAGAGGCAACGAGTCTCGGTGCGCACGTCTGGGCCGATGGCGGGGTGCGCTACCCGCGGGATGTCGCGCTGGCGCTGGCGGCGGGGGCCGCATCCGTCATGATCGGGTCATGGTTTGCCGGCACGATCGAAGCCCCCGGCGAGCTGGCGGTGGATGAGAACGGTCGCGCCTATAAGGAGAGCTGGGGCATGGCATCGACCAAGGCAGTGCGTGAGCGATTCGGTCGACTCGACGCCTATGAGCTGGCCCGTAAAACTCTCTTCGCCGAGGGAATCTCCAGCTCGAAGATCTACCTCGACCCGCTGCGACCGTCAGTCGAAGACCTGATCGACATGATCACATCGGGATTGCGCAGTGCGCTGAGCTACGCCGGAGCGACAAGCCTGGCGGGGTTCCACGATCGCGCGTTGGTCGGCATCCAGTCGGCGGCAGGGTACGAGGAAGGAAAGGCACTGCCGGTGAGCTGGTGAACCCGTACCCGTAGGCGTCCGTCTCGCAGTGATCACCGGTACACTTGGCTAGATAATGGACGACCCTCCCAGTAGCCGCCCTGTCGCTGGTCTCATATGAATGAACTGATCCTGCTCGGGGTCGGCCTTCTTCTTACCGTGGGCACGGGATTCTTTGTTGCCTCGGAGTTTGCTCTCGTGAACCTCGATCGCGCCGATCTGGAGGTGCGCGAATCTCGCGGCGAGCGCGGGCTCGGTATGGTCATTTCCGCGCTCAGGAAGACGTCGACTCACCTGTCCAGCGCGCAACTCGGTATCACATTGACGACTCTGCTCACGGGGTACACGCTGGAGCCCGCCTTCAGCGCATTGCTCAGGCCGGTCTTTTCCGGGTTCCTGCCTGAGGCGGCGGTCTATATCGTGTCGACTCTCATCGCCATCCTCATCGCCACCCTGCTGTCGATGATCATCGGCGAGCTGGTTCCGAAAAACCTCGCGCTTGCCCTGCCGCGGGCAACGGGCAAGATCGTGGTGCCGTTCCAGGTGGTGTTCACCACCGTATTCAAACCCGCGGTCAGCCTCCTGAACAACACGGCCAACGGCATCTTGCGCGCGATCGGTATTGAGCCCAAAGAGGAGCTCTCTGGGGCCAGGACTGCCGAAGAACTCACCTCGCTGGTGCGCCGTTCTGCCAGCGAAGGCAGCCTCGACCGTGACACCGCGACTTTGCTTGCACGTACCCTCGCCTTTGCCGACCACACCGCACAGGATGTCATGACACCCCGTCCTCGGCTGGCCAGCATCGATCGCAGTGACACGGCACAGGATGTCATCGACCTCGCCCGCCGCACAGGATTCTCGCGCTTCCCCGTGCTCGACGACAGCATCGACGACGTGGTGGGCTTCGTGCATGTGAAGCAGGCCGTGGCTGTTCCCCGCAAGAAGCGGTCGAAGGTTCCCGTGTCTGCGCTTCAATCAGAGGCACTGCGGGTCCCAGAAACGATGAAACTGGATTCGCTGCTCGCCGAACTCCGGGGTCGGGGCTACCAGATGGCCGTGGTGTTGGATGAATATGGCGGCACCGCGGGGCTTGCCACCCTGGAGGATCTCGTCGAAGAGCTGGTGGGCGAGGTGTCGGACGAGCACGACCGTACCAAGGCAGACGTGGTGCGCTCGCGCGACTGGTTCACGTTCCCCGGCATCCTTCGCCCTGACGAGCTGCTGGAACGCACCTCCGTGGTCGTGCCGGAGGAAGGCCCGTTCGAGACCGTGGCCGGATGGTTGATGAGCGAGCTCGGGCGATTGCCGATGGTGGGCGACACCGTCGACATTGCTGCGGGGACCTTCCGAATCGAGCGACTGGATGGCCGCAGGATCGACCGCGTGCGGTACACCCCCCGAAGCGAATCTGCCGGGGGGGAGCGCTAATGGATGCGTGGGGAATCGTCTGGCTGTTCGTGCTGCTCGGTATCAACGCCTTCTTCGTCGGCGCAGAGTTTGCTGTCATCTCAGCACGACGATCCCAGATCGAGCCGCTCGCCGAAGCGGGCTCCCGCCCGGCGAAGACCGCGCTCTGGGCGATGGAGCACGCGACCCTGATGCTCGCCGCCTGCCAGCTCGGTATCACGGTGTGCTCGCTGCTGATCCTGAATGTGTCAGAACCGGCCATCCATCACCTGCTCGAAATACCGCTGGCGCTCACCGGCCTGCCCGAAGAGGTGATGGGGACCATCGCGTTCATCATCGCCCTGCTCATCGTGTCATTCCTGCATGTCGTGCTTGGAGAGATGGTGCCGAAAAACCTGTCGTTCTCGGTTCCGGATCGGGCGGTGCTGATCCTGGCACCGCCGCTGGTGTTCGTGGCCACCGTGTTCCGACCCATCATCGTTGCCCTTAATGCGACCGCTAACGCCATCCTGCGGCTGGTCGGGGTCGAACCCAGGAACGAGGCAAACAGTGTCTTCACCCTCGACGAGGTGGCGACGATCGCCGCACAGTCGACCAGGGAGGGCGTGCTCAACGATTCCGGCGGCACACTCAACGCCGCATTCGAGTTCACCTCTAAGAAGGTTCGGGATATCGCCATCGCGATGACCGCGCTCGTCACACTTCCCGAGGATGCCACTCCGGCAGACGTGGAGAAGTCCGTCGCGAGGCACGGATTCTCCCGCTACATCCTGATCAATGATGATGGGGAGCCCACCGGTTACCTGCACCTCAAAGACGTTATTGACGTCGACGGTGACGAATACACCGAACCTGTCGCACCGAAGCGCATCCGGCAATTGATTTCGATCTTCCGCGGCACCGACCTCGAAGATGCCCTCGCCACGATGCGCCACTCAGGCGTGCACGTCGCTCGGGCCTTCGATGAGAACGGCGCCACCCGCGGAGTGTTGTTCCTGGAAGACATCATCGAGGAACTCGTCGGCGAAGTGCAGGACGCTACTAGGCGCAACTAGGCCGAATCCTCGGTCGCAGGCTCCCTCGGCGCTGGCACTGCGGTCTTCGCGGCGCCTGCGGAAACGCTGGCGCGTTTCTCATAGCTCCAGCGCGCCCGTTCGTACTGCGGCGGGTAATAACCGAGCTCGACGCCGAGTTCGGCGGCAGCCCGCCATGCGAAATGCGGATCACGCATCATTTCGCGACCCATCATCACCGCATCGGCTTGGCCGGACTCGATAATGTCGTTGGCCTGACGAGCCTCCGTGATCAGTCCGACAGCGCTGACGGGGGCGTCTGCGGTCTTATGCACGAACTCTGCGAACGGAACCTGGTAACCGGGAGTCAACGGGATGCGCACCCCGCTCACCAGGCCACCGGTCGAGATATCGAAGAAGTCGGCGCCTGCATCACGAGCCCAGCCCGCAACGGTCGCGGTCTGCTCTTGGTCCCATCCACCCTCGGCCCAATCGGTAGCGGAGAAGCGGACCAGGAGGGGAACCTCGGTTCCGACCGCGGCACGGATGGCCGCAACGATCTCCAGGAGCAGGCGGGCGCGATTCTCGAGGCCGCCGCCGTACTCGTCGGTGCGGTGATTGGAGAGGGGGGAAAGGAACTGGTGCACGAGGTAGCCGTGTGCCGCGTGGATCTCGATCAGCTGGAATCCGGAATCGAGGGCTCTCAGGGCACTTGCCACGAAGTCGGCGACGATACCTGCCAGCTCGGACGCATCGAGCGCACGCGGAGTGGCGTATCCGTCGAAGGCGATCGCCGACGGGGCGACAGGCTCCCAGCCACCATCCTCGGGCGACCAGGTGCCGCGATGGTGATCCCACTGACGCGCCGTGGACGCCTTACGCCCGGCATGAGCGAGCTGGATGCCTGCCACGGCGCCCTGCGACCTGATGAACGAGACAACGCGAGCCCAGGCGTCGCGCTGGTCGTCGTTCCAGAGGCCGGTGTCCTGCGGTGAGATGCGACCCTCCGGGCTCACCGAGGTGGCCTCGGTCATCACCAGACCGGCACCGCCGAGCGCGAAGGAGCCGAGGTGCACCAGGTGCCAGTCGGTGGGCACGCCATCCCGTTTCTCGACCGAATACTGGCACAGCGGTGCGACCCAGAGCCGGTTGCGAAAGGTGGTGCCACGAAGAGTGAGAGGGGAAAACAGAGAGGTCATGACGAGAGTGAACGCAGGAAGGCCCCAAGACCTTCCACACTCGTGAAATGGTGCACCGTCACTCCGAGTTGAAGCGCCGCATCGGTGTTGATCGACTTATTGTCGACGAAGACCATCTGCGCGAGATCGATACCGAGCCCGTCGGCGACCTCGACGTAAATCGCCGGATCTGGCTTGATCGCATCCATCTCGGCGCTGACAAAAACACGCTCGAAAAATCTGCCCATGGGCGAGCGTCGAAATCCGCTCGCGAAGTCGAAACCGGCATTAGAGAGGATCGCGAGGCGGGTTCCGCCCTCATGCAGTTGCTCGATCAGGTCGACGGTGCCGGGTTGGATGCTCCACCAACTGCGGAAATCGGCCACCCAGAGCTCATGCACTCGGGATGCGCGCCAGCTGACCCCGAGGTCTGCTGCGACGAGCGCCCAATACTCGGGGATGCTGACGGTGCCCTGGTCCAGATCGTCGCGGTGGGCCCAGTACGAGCGCCAGAACGGTTCGGCATCGCAACCGGAGATGGCCAGGAGTGCACTCGTGTCAGCGTCGCTCGGCGAGCGAGAGATCACCTCGCCATAGTCGAAAACGACTACGCGGTTGGGGATGCTGATAGCCACGACTCCAAACTATCGTGAGACCCATGGATGTATACACGGCGTGGACCGCAGAGGACGCCGCAGGGCGAATAGCCGTGCCGCGGGAGGGCGACGATAAGTACTCTCGAGGCGTGCTCGGAGTGATTACCGGTTCACTGATGTATCCGGGTGCCGCCGTGCTCGGAGTGGAGGCGGCGCTGCACACCGGCGTGGGCATGGTGCGCTACCTCGGCCCGCCGCGGGCCGCCGACCTCGTGCTGCAGCGCCGGCCGGAAGCGGTCACCAACGCCGGTCGTGTGCAGGCCTGGCTGATGGGCTCCGGGATGGATCACCTCGAGCGCGACAGCCTCGACCAGATGGTGCAGGCGCTCTCGCAGCCCGTAGCGGTGGTGCTTGATGGGGGAGCGCTGGACCTCCACGCCCAGGCTGCCGGGCCCGTCGTCATGACCCCGCACTATCGCGAACTGGCGCGGCTGCTGGGCGCCGACCGTGCTGCCATCGCGGCCGACCCGGCCGCGTGGGCGCGCACGGCGGCCGACGACCTCGGCGTCACGGTGCTGCTCAAAGGCCACACCACCTACATCGCCGGACCGGGAATCTCGCTCCGTGTCGCGACGGCGCCAACCTGGCTGGCGACGGCGGGGGCAGGTGATGCGCTCGCGGGCATCCTCGGTGCGCTGGTCGCCACTCACGCGCAGCAGATCCAGGATGACCCGGCAGAGCTCGCCCGACTGGCAGCGACCGCGGCAGTGGTGCATGGCCTCGCCGCCGAGCGTGCCTCGAGCGGCGGTCCGCTCACGATCCTCAGCCTTGCGGCCGCCGTGCCCGCGACGATCGCGGAGTTGCTGCGCGACTGACGCGACCTACGTGAGGAAGCGACCGAGGAACTCCTGGGTGCGAGCCTCGCGCGGCGAGCCGAACACCTCGGCGGGGGTGCCCCGCTCGGCGATGATGCCGTGGTCGAGGAAGACGATGGTGTCTGCGACATCCCGGGCGAACGCCATCTCGTGGGTCGCCATGACAATGGTCGCGCCATCGGCCGCCAGCGCACGCACCAGGTCGAGCACCTCGGTGACGAGTTCGGGGTCGAGTGCGCTAGTAATTTCGTCGAGCAGCAGCAGTTCGGGGCTCGTGGCGATGGCTCGCACGATGGCGGCACGCTGCTGCTGGCCTCCGGACAAACGATCCGGAAAGGCCTTCGCCTGCGCGGCCAGCCCCACACGCTCGAGCAGCTCGAGTCCCCGCGCCTCGGCCTCGGCGCGGGGCATCCTGAGCACATGACGCGAGGCGAGTGTGACATTGTCGAGCACGCTCAGGTGCGGGAACAGGTTGTAGCTCTGAAAAACCGCGCCGATGCGGGCCCGAACCGCATCCGATTTGGTCGTCGGGTCGCTGATATCGACACCCTGCAACCAGATTTGGCCGTCGTCGATGTGCTCGAGAAGATTAATGGTGCGCAGCAGTGTGGATTTGCCGGATCCACTGGAGCCGATGACGGCGACAACCTCGTGCGAGTTGATCGAGAGGTCTATGCCGCGAAGCACCGCGGTGTCGCCGAAGGACTTGTGAATGTTGTCGAGCCGCAGCACGGCGGTGTCGTTCATACGATGCCGCCACTTTGCTCGCGGGCCCTGAGTCGTGCCGAAACCCAGTCTGTGAGCCTGATGAGCGGGAGCGCCAGGAGCACGAACAGCAGCCCGGCCACCACATACGGGGTGTAGTTGAAAAAATGTGCGGTCTCGATCTGGGCGCCGCGCACCGCGTCGATGGCGCCGAGCACCGAAATCAGGCCGACATCTTTTTGCATGGCGACAAAATCGTTCATCAGCGCCGGGGTCACCTTGCGCACGGCCTGGGGAAGCACCACGAGTCGCATGGTCTTGCCGTGGCCGAGCCCGAGGGCACGAGCCGCCAGCCTTTGGGATGGATGCACCGCCTCGATGCCCGCCCGGAAGACCTCAGAGACGTAGGCCGAATAGGTGAGAACCAGCGCGACTGTTCCGAGCACTTCCAAGGGGATGCGAGGCCCATCCGCTCCCAGCAGCCCGGGGATGCCGTACCCCACAAGATAGAGCGTGATGATCAGCGGCAGGCCGCGGAACAGGTCTGTGTAGCCCGCCGCGAGGGCTCGGAGCGGGAAGAAGATCGACCCCCGCAGCGTCCTGATCGCGGCGATGATGATACTCAGAACGATCACTCCCACAGCGGCGAACAGCAGCACCCGCAGGTTCAGCAGGAACCCGTCCCAGACCCTGGGGAGTGATTGCAGCGCGACCGACGGGTCGAAGAAGGTCTGCTGTACCCTCGCCCAGCCCGGCGTGTTCACGATAGTTATCCACGCGACGGTCGCAAGCACGATGGTGCTGGCAAGGCTGATCGCCACTGAGGTCATGCCCTGGCGCCGACGGAAGGCCCGACGCCCGAGTTCGACGGAGCTCGGCTGCCGGGCCGGGAGGTCGCTGAAACTCACGCGTCCACGCTAGCCGAGGTGCGGGGCCTACTTGAGCAGGGGTGCGTCAGCCGCATCCGCCAGCCACGTGTCAGCAAGCTTTTGCAGAGTTCCGTTTTCTCGCAGGGCATCGACTGACGCCGTGACGCGCGCGGTGAGCGGGCTGTCTTTGGCGAGAACGAGGCCGAAGGCATCGCCTGAACCCTCCCCCCGGGGCAACTGGCCGATGATGATGCCGTCGGTCAGCTCCACGCCCGTGAGGTAAAAGGCCGTCGGCAGGTCGACGACGATCGCATCGACAGTTCCATTCTCGAGTGCGAGTTTCGCATCGTCGTTGGTGTTGAAAACCTGCGCGCCGGCCGTGGGCGCGATCTGCTGCTCAACGGCGTCAAAGCTGGTGGTGCCGGTCTGGGCACCGATCAGCAGACCTTTCAGATCGGCAATGGATGTCGCATCCGCCGCCTTCGATGCCGCCGTTGTGATGACCACCTGTGTTGTCTCGTAATACGGTGAACTGAAGTCGACGTTGGCCCTGCGCTCCTCGGTGATGGAGAACTGTTGGAGGTTGAAGTCGAAGTCTTTGGCCCCGGGAGCGACGGCCTGATCGAATGTTGAGCGCACCCAGACCACATCTTCTTTGGCGAAACCGAGATCCTCGGCCACGGCGTAGCCCACGGCGGCCTCGAAACCTTCTCCGGTTTCGGGCGCGTCGTCGATCACCCAGGGGTAGTAGGCGGGCAGCCCCGTGCCGATAGTCAGTTTTCCCTCGGTGACAAAGCCAGCGTCAGTTCCGGCAGTCCCTGCGCCCGGGGCGCACCCGGCGACGCCGAGGGCAAGGGCGGCAGCGCCTACTGCTGCGATGATTCGGAGGGTCGTTCGAGGCATGGGGGCTCCTTCGGGCGGCTGTGTTCGACAATCATCGCGCAGCAGTGATGTGTTGCGCGACCCAGGGTCGAATTATTACCGCGTTACGCTGTCGATATGACGGATGCCGCGCCTCGCACTGTCGTGGGCGCTGGCATTGTGCACAGCACTGTGGCCGCGTGGGCCGGTTTCGTGCTGGTGCATGCGTGGCTGGTGGGGCTCTGCCTGTATGGCCCCGGCTCCGGCATGAACGACGTGTCGATCGTGTACCGACAGTGGACCGAGCAGGCCGTCAACGCCGGAATCGTCGTGGGGATCGACGTTGCCTGGGTCTATCCCATTCTGGCTATCGTTCCGATGGTCATTGCGGCGCTGCTTGGCCCGGCGAACTATGTCGTCGCGTGGCTCGGCCTTGTCACAGTATTGAACGCCGGTGCATTCGCCTTCCTCGCGAAGAGAAATCGCATTCCTGCCGCTTGGTGGTGGCTCGCCTTTCTCCTCCTCCTTGGTCCGATCACACTCGCACGAATCGACGCGGTGACAGTCTCGCTGGGCATTATCGGTGTGTTGCTGTTGGCGACGCGGCCGCGAGTCGCTGGCATCGTACTGGCGGTCGCAACCTGGGTGAAGGTGTGGCCCGCTGTGCTCATTGCCGCCGGGCTGGTCACCCTGCGCGGCCGATGGCGCATCCTTTTCTCCGGCGCGCTGGTGTCTGGGGCGATTGTCACGGTGGCGCTGCTGCTGGGAAGCGGCGCGCGGCTGTTCAGCTTCATCACCGAGCAGACCGGTCGGGGGCTGCAGATCGAGGCACCGGTGACTACTTTCTGGATGTGGGCGGCGTTTGCGGGCCAGCCTGGCGCCGCGGTGTATTTCGACTCCCAGATCATCACGTACCAGATGAAAGGAGCGGGGGTGGATGTCGCGGCCAGCCTCATGACGCCGCTGCTGGTCGTCGTGGTGGCTGTCGTCGTGCTGCTCGGCGTGCGGGCGATGCGCGCCAGGGCGCCGGCGGCTGAGGTTCTTCCCTCGCTGTCGCTTGCCCTGGTGGTGGCGCTCATCGCGTTCAATAAGGTCGGATCTCCCCAGTTCATCGGGTGGATCGCGGTGCCGATCGTGCTCGGGCTCGCGACCAGCCTCGGGTCGCCCGACGCGGCAGCGTTCAGGACGCCCGCGATTCTGGCCCTGGCCATCGGGGTCCTCACCCAGCTGCTGTATCCGTATCTGTACGACTATCTGGTCATGCTGCATCCGGCCATGCTGGTCGCCCTTTCCCTGCGAAACCTGCTGGAATTTGTGCTGCTGGGCTGGGCGATACGGTCACTGGTCATGGCGACACGCTTTCGCCGTCGCGTCTCACTATCAAGGAGTTGACATGCTCGTAGCATTTTCGGTGGCACCCAGCGGTTCAGAGGGCGGCGGTGATTCGGTGCACCACGCGGTCGCCGCGGCGGTGACGGTAGTGCGCGAATCCGGGTTACCGAACAGCACCGACTCGATGTTCACCACGATTGAGGGGGAATGGGATGAGGTATTCGATGTGATACGCCGCGCCACCGAGGCGGTCGGTGCCTACGGCACTCGAGTCTCGCTGGTGCTGAAAGCCGACATCCGGCCGGGGTACGTCGGGGAGCTCACCGGCAAAGTGGAGCGTCTTGAGCGGGCCATCGCCGACGCCAACCTCGACTGAGTCGAGCCCTCCAGTGTCTTGCGCCTGAAATTCGCTGGGCAAGTTGTAGGACGGGGTATGCCAAGAATTGGATGTAGGAAGGCTGAACTGATCCTGAGCGATGAGGATCGGGAGCAATTGCTGGGTTGGTCCCGGCGGGCGAAGTCGTCGCAGGCGTTGGCGTTGCGGTCACGGATTGTCCTCGGCCGCGGTGGGGGTCTGGATAACAAGGCGGTGGCCAAGCGGGTGGGCTGCTCGACTAATACGGTCAGCAGATGGTGTGCCCGCTGTGTGCAGGACCGCCTCGATTTCTGGTCGATGAGCCGCGTCCAGAGCGCCCTGCAATGATCACCGCTGACCGGGTCGAGGCGGTCGTCGTGGCGACGTTGGAGTCGACGCCGAAAAACGCGACGCATTGGTCGAGGACGTAGATGGCCGATCGCAGCGGGCTGTCGAAGTCGACGATCCGACGGATGCGACGGAGAATTGGTGCTTTTGTTGGAGTATTTCAAAGGGATGGAGATCCAAAATAGTGAATTTCGCCCAATCAGCGTGCTGTTTGGACACACTGTTGAAACCGAGTCGCTGCTTCCGAAAATTGCAATGAGGCTGTCGGTCGACTACGACGAGATGAGATTGATTGGTGCTGATGCTAAACGCCTCGAGAAAATCCAGACGTCAGAATCGCTCGCAGAATAGGGGAGAGAGCGGACAACCTGAAGATGTTAACGGCAACCTAAAAATTCTCATAGCACCAGAGCGGAACTGGCAAATTGGCGTCGAGCCGCGGACGAACAAGGTCCAATTTGGTTATGACATCATCCCAATCGGTACCGAGGCTCCACACTCTCGAAAGCCCGCGTTATGGCGTCGTCCTCCATGCTTCATCACAAAGATGAGGTGCGAAACAGCGGCGCTCGCATGGACTATCGTCCGGTTGTCTGATAACTTCACGGAGACAGCGCCGTTACCTCATCCTTATTGCACGCAAGCAGCAAGCGCGTCGGACGGCAACGACAGCTGAGAACGAACTGACTAGCGGGAGGACCCAGGATGAAATCCAGATTTGCAGAGCACAAGGGGATCAGGCGGCCCCGCCGCTGGATCCTCGGCATGGTCGCAGTGGTCACCGGCGCGGTGCTCGCGCTCAGTGGGTGCACCACCTCGCCGAGCGCGGTTGACAGCGCTGCTGCCACAGCCCCGTCATTGACATGGGGACTGGCGATAAGCCCAAGAAGTTTATTCGCGCCGTCGAATTATTCCCAAGACGGTTCGAGCGTCATGTCTCTCATTCAGAGCCAGCTTCTGAACATCAGCAATGAAGGCAAGCTTGAGCCGGGTGTAGCCTCCAAGTGGGAAGCCGTAGACAGCACAACTTACGAGTACACGATCGGCAAAGCAGTCTTTTCGAACGGAGACAAGGTCACTGCTGAGGATGTTGCCTTCTCTCTCAATCTGCAGCTCGACCCGAAGGTCGCCTCCCAGGAGGGGGGCCTCTTCAGCAACGTCGATTCGGTGACCTACGACGGTGACGTCGTTACAGTGAAGCTCAAAAAGGCGGACTCGCTCTGGCAGTTCCTTCCTGCGAGCATCACCGGATATGTCTACCAAAAGAAGTCTGTCGAGGCGTCGTTGGCCACGTATGGAACGCCTGAGACTTTGCCCATCGGCAGTGGACCGTACATGGTGTCTGAGTTCGTTCCGGACTCGCAGGTCGTCTTGGTACGCAACCCGAAGTTCATAGGCGACAAGCCGAAGTATGACAAAATCACCTTCAAAATTATCCCGGACCCCCAGACGATGCTTTTGGCAATGAACACGAGAGAAATCGACGGCACCTTTTCTGTACCGTCCGCGTCGATTGGCCTGTGGAAGGCGGCAGCCGACGTTTCCACATTCTCGGGTCTGCGCTGGACAGGTTTGACGTTGGACATGACGCAAGCCCCGTATAGCGACATCCACGTTCGCAAAGCGCTGTATTACGCCACCGATCGCAAAGCAATAGTCGATGGGTTGTTAGGAGGTCTTGGCACAGTGTCCACCACCGCCAACGATCCGAGCATCTTCGCTGCGGCTTTGGATAAGGGAGTAGTAGACAGCTCCTACGAACAAATTGAAACGTTCCCGTACGACGTGAGCAAAGCTAAGCAGGAACTGGCCATGTCATCTGTACCGGATGGCTTCGACCTGACGCTCAACGTCCCTCAGTCAGCGGTACTCGAAGCGATCTGCCAAGCAGTCAAGGCGGACTGGGCGAAGATCGGAGTCAATGTAACCCTCAATCTGATGCAGGGTGGTCCGCGTTTTCAGATCATCATGGACCATGCCCCCAACCTCGGTGTACAGATCATCAGCAACACGCCTGACGCCCCGGATTCTGCACAAATGGCGTGGCAGTACTACAGCAGCGAGCAGGCGGTTCAGAACGGCAACAACTCGTCTAACCTTCGCGATCCGAAAGTCGACGCGCTGATTACAGAGGCGCAAGCTTCCACCGACTCAGAAAAAGGTGCACAGATGGTACTGGAGGCCCAGGTTGCCGCAGCGAAGTTCGTGCCGAGTATTCCTATCGCCTGGGGTCAGTACCCGGTCGCTGTAAAGAAAGGCGGCAACGCGAAAGGCGTCGGTACCTGGTACGCGCAACAGATCTGGACGGACCTAATCTCGCTCAAGTAGGTAATGCGCGGGTGGGGTGACAGCACCCCACCCGCGCACTCGAGAATGGAGGAAAGCCAGCATGCCCTCGAAAGCCATCGGTATCTATCTACTCAAGCGCATTGCGTTGCTGGTCCCTTTGGCCATCGCAGTCACGTTTTTCGTATTCATTCTGCAGAGCCTCATCCCCGGCGGCCCCATCGCTGCGCTCCTTCAGGGCAAGTCGCCCAGTGCGGAGACGATTGCGGCGCTGCAAGCGAAGTTCAATCTCGACAAACCGCTTTACGAGCAATACTGGATATGGTTGAGCCACGCGGCGCGCGGCGACCTCGGTATCTCGATTGCCTCCAGCCAGTCTGTGTCCGCCGGAATCGGGCAAAGGCTCGGGGTCACATTGATCCTCAATCTTGTCGGCATGTGTCTGTGTCTAGTCGTCGGCGTCCCGATGGGCATCATCGCCGCCTATCGGCGGGGCAGTTGGGCCGACCGGTTCGTGGTAGGTCTTAACGTCTTCTGGAGCGGGGCACCGCACTTCGTGATCGCTATCGTGGCGCTGTTTGTATTTGGATATGTGCTGGGATGGTTCCCGATCGTCGGAGTCGGCGACGGAAGCCCTGGGAGCCTGTTTTCCCACCTCGTGCTGCCCTGCTTTGTCATGGCGTTAGGACCCCTGGGCTTCATCACGAGACTAACTCGGGCATCGATGCTGGAGAACCTTTCGGAGGACTACGTCACGTTCGCCCGCGCGCGGGGGCTTGGATTCTGGACCGTGCTGGTGCGGTATGCCCTGCGCAATTCCCTGGTACCCATTATTACGGGCATCGGTTTGGTATTGATCGGCCTCTTGACCGGGACGGTGTTCGTGGAGACGGTGTTTGGTATTCCGGGCCTTGGTGGTTTGCTCGTCAGTTCCGTTGTGAACGTGGACTTTCCGGTTGTGCAAGGGCTGGTGCTCATCATCGCGGCTTGGATCGTCTTCGCCAACCTGATCATCGACGCCATGTACGCGATCGTCGACCCGCGGGTCGGATTCGGGAAGGTGGCTCAGTGACCACCACCGCGAGCCTGATCCGACCCTCCGCTCGAGTCGGACGCAAGAGGCGCCTCCCGATCTCCACGTTTCTCGCAATCGTGTACGTACTGCTTGTTGTCGTGACGAGCATCTTCGGCTCGCTCTTCATGCCGTACCCGCCGTTGCAGCAGGATCTTTACTCAATTGGAACTACGCCCTCCCCTGATCACCTGCTCGGGGCTGACTTTCTTGGCCGCGATGTGTTCAGCCGGATCATCGCCGGATCATCTACGGCGCTGCTGGGGCCGCTCGTCGTCGCGGTCAGCGGCCTGGTCGTTTCCTCGCTGCTCGGTATTTACGCAGGTTATTCAGGTGGTCTCGCCGATTCTGTCATCATGCGCATTGTCGACTTCATGTTCGCGCTGCCGGGCCTTCTCATTGCCATTGTCGTCGTAGCACTACTGGGAGGGGGCTATTGGATGGCGATCGCCGTGCTCAGCTTCCTTAACGTCCAGGGCGACATCCGCATCGTTCGCAGCGCGGCCTTGAGGGAACGAAATCTCGCATACATCGAGGCGGCACGGGCGGTGGGCGTACCCCCTTGGCGGATCATGTTCCGGCACATTTTTCCTAACATTTCACCTATTCTCGTGTCGGACTTGGCGATCGACTTCTCCGGGGCGCTGGTTGCGCTCTCCGGTCTGGCCTTCCTGGGGCTTGGATCTGATATTGGAGCCCCGGAGTGGGGAACACTCCTCGCCGATGGTCAGCAGCTCCTTTTCATTAATCCTTCCGCGGCATTGGTCCCCGCCGTGCTCATCATCCTGCTCGCGGTCTCCATGAACCTTATTGGCGACTGGCTCTACGAAAGATATTCCTCACGGTGACGATCACAACACCCAACCCCAGCCGCTGGGACAGCATTTCCCCGGCGATCGAAGTTCGTAACCTCTCTATGGTGTTCGAAGCACAGGATGGCCCACGTGCGATCCTCGACGACGTCAGTTTCACTGTCGGAATCGGCGAGACAATCGGAATCGTCGGTGAATCCGGTAGCGGCAAATCTATGACCATGAGGGCGATCATGCGGCTACTGCCCCCGCGGGTGACGACGACCGGCAGCATCATGTGGCAGGGTCGAGACCTGTGTAAGTCAAGCCAGCGCGAAATGCAGGGCATCCGGGGCGGAGGGATCTCTCTTTTGCTCCAGGACCCGTTCACGATGCTTAACCCGTTGATGCGATGTGGAGCTCACATCGAAGAGGGACTGCGGCTTGGCCCACTCAAGAGGGCATCCCGACGCGAGGTGCGGGAGGAGACGGTGCGTCGGCTGGCGGAGGTAGGTATTCGAGACTCGCAAGTTGCCGAGCGCTATCCGTTTCAACTCTCCGGAGGGATGCGCCAACGAGTAGCGTTGGCCTCAGCTCTTGCACGAGATCCCGACATCCTCATCGCCGACGAGCCGTCCACTGCGCTGGACGTTACCACCCAAGCCGAGATACTCGACCTGCTCAAGTCGCTACAGGCCTCGCGCCAGATGTCGCTTATTCTGATCACCCACGACCTCAGGGTGGCCTTCTCGATCTGCAATCGCGTTTATGTCCTTTACGCGGGCTCGATCCTCGAGTCTGGGCGTGCCGAGATGGTGGCAAAGGATCCACAACACCCCTACACGCTCGGACTGCTGTTGTCTGACCCACCACTTGACCGTCGCGCAGCCACCCTCACGGCGATTGACGGGTCTGTTCCGCCCCCGGATTCCGTCCACGACCAGTGCGCCTTCGCCGCCAGGTGTCGGTGGAGCCAAGTCGAGTGTGTTGCCGCGAAGCCGCCGCTGCAGTTGGTCGCCCCTCTCCACCACTCGGCGTGCATCAGGCTCGACGAGATACAGACCGAGATGCGCGGGGTGCGCACGCAGAGGTCTGCTGCGGCCCCGGAGCTCGTGCTGGGCGAGCCTGTCGGCACACCGCTCTTGACGGTCAGCGGGCTGACGAAAACTTATCCGCCCGCTCGGCGTGGGCTAGAACCCGTTCGCGCTCTTCGCGGAGTAGACGTCACCGTCGGCAAGGATGAGAGCGTCGGGCTTGTAGGAGAATCCGGATCGGGGAAGACCACGCTGGGGAGATGCATCGTGGGGCTCGAAACGCCAACCTCCGGGACCATACAGTTAGGAGGCATCGCCGCGCACGATCCCGCGACGCTTACTGTCACGATGCGCAGGGCATTACGGCGGACCGCGCAGATTGTCTTTCAGGATCCATACTCCTCTCTCGACCCGCGGCAGACGATTTCCGCAACACTCATCGAGACAATGCAGGTCTCGAAGACATCTGCGGACATGCCAATGCGGAAACGCGTAGATGAACTGCTCGAAATTGTCGGTCTCCCGGCCTCCTACCGATCGCGGCTTCCCAAAGCGCTTTCGGGTGGTGAACGCCAGCGGGTCGCCATCGCGCGAGCACTCGCAGTCGGTCCCAGCCTTCTCGTCTGCGACGAGCCGGTCTCGGCCCTCGACGTCTCAGTTCAAGCCCAGGTGCTGAACTTGCTCCGGTCCCTTCGTGAACGCCTCGGGATCAGCTATCTGTTCATCACTCACGATCTGGCGGTGGTACGACAGGTGGTTGACCGTGTCTACGTCATGCACAATGGCGTAATCGTCGAGCAGGGGCCCGTGTCAGAAGTACTTGACAATCCGCGAGATGAATACACCCGAAGACTTGTGGCCTCCATCCCCCGCAATCCTTTCGAGGGCAACGGCCACAACGCTGAGCACCCTGAGCAGAAAGAAGATGAGCCACGGCAACACGATCCTCTGGTGTGAGGACTCGGTCTGGAAGCGGCTCGGGGCGATTCGAAGGGGAATGGTTGGACGCCTAAGGCAACTGCCGGCGGAGTCCTACTGACCGCAGGCGGGGGCAAGCAAATTCAGTCGGCCGTCGACGTGCTATCTCCGTTCGAAGCCAAGACACCCGACGGAGCTGAAATCGTCATCGCTCGCGAGCGGTCTTGTCAGCGCGTGGCTTAACGCTCCGCTGTGGGTCAGCGATCTCGCGACGCGCGACCCACCTCAGATGTTCGGTCATGGCTTGCTTGGCGCCGTGAGCGTCTCCTTCTTCGATGTGCTCGAACACCTTGCGGTGCTCGAGCACATCGACCTGCCGATCACGCGGCTCGCCATCGATGTCCGGATGGTAACCCCGTTCCCTAACTATTCGCAGCATCGGCTGGAGAAGATCAAATAGTCGAACAATCATCATATTGCCGGCCGCGAAGACGATAGCATTGTGGAAATCAAGATCGGCAGCAACGAAGGAATCGCGGTCGTCGAGCGCCACTTCCATGGCACGGAGGGAGGCGCGCATCTCGTCGAGTTGCGACGGTTCTGCGCGCTCGGCCGCCAGGCTCGCCGCCTGAGATTCGAGAATCGTGCGAAGTTCAATAAAATCTACGAAAAACTCACCGGTAGCTCCCACCTCCACCCGGACCTGAAGGATCTCTGGCGAGAACTCATTCCATGACCTTGCGTCGAGGACGATCGTTCCGCGTCCTTGGTGACTTCGAGTCATTCCAACGCCCGAAACTGTGCGCATCGCTTCGCGGATTACCGAGCGGCTCACACCGAACTGTTCACACAACTCTTCCTCAGTCGGGAGTAGCTGATTCGGCTTCAAGTCACCGAGAACAATCCGTGAAATGATTTGCCGCGCCACGCGCTGCGGGAGGGAATTGCTGGTCACTACGTTAAAGATAAGCGGATCCTCCCAATCAATTCAACGCTCAGACGAATTGATGAGAGTTTCTACCTCATCTAAATTCAGCGGCGTGCCGTCTGTAAAATTTTCGATACCGTGTGCGGTTATTGCGACAGTATCTTCGACGCGTACGTATATCTTCCTATCGCGAACCCACATGGAAGGATCAATAGAGATAACCATGCCCTCTTCGAGCGGACGCCCGAAGTACTGGCCATTGTCGTGGACGGCCATGCCCACCGGGTGGGATAGGTGTCCTCGCCAGCTCAAAGTGTCGAGAACGCCCTGGCGGACGTCGGCGGAGGAGAATGTGTAGGCGTCCACCCTTGAGCGCATTTTTTCGGCGACCTCGTCCATTACGTCATCGGGTGTCCGGCCCGGTCGAATTGCCGCAAGCGTTGTCTGATGGTATTCGACCATGTAACCGTACAATGCTCTTTGCTCTTGGTCATAACGACCGTTGACGGGCCACATTCGCCCCATGTCGCTGGTGTAATAGCCGACGTCAGGGGCCGCATCCATCAGGATCATTTCCCCATCACCAAAAGTACGTGTGTTGCGAGTGTAGTGACCAAAGGGGATTGCTGGCCCCGACGCGATGATCGATCCGTAGCCCTCCGATCTGGCACCGTTTGAGATGAAGGTATACAAGGTCAGGGCGGCGATTTCTCGTTCAGTCTGACCAACCCGAGTCGCGGCCATGGCCGCCGTGGTTGCCTTCGCTGCGAGTGCACCGGCTCGTCGTAGTAGAACGAGTTCAGCTTCGCTTTTGATCAAGCGCATCTCGTCAATTGCCGGACTCAGGTCGCTCACTGTGAACTGCGGGAACCGGTCGCGAAGATGAGCTAGCAGCCGACCCTCCCGGCTTGATTCTCCGTCCCAGGGATCAGAAACAGCTGCAGCTCGCCTCATCAAACAGTCGTCGCGACTGGACTTGGCCAGTTCCGCGGGGGAAAACGGCACAAACAGCCGATTGCTTGCCGGACCTCGGAACAGCGGGCGCGCGATGTCGAAACTCAACTGTTCGACGGGTCGTACCTCATCGACTCCGCTTACCGCTGCGGCCAGTTCCGTGTCCTCATACGCGAGAGACACCCCGTCGGATGCTTCTCTTACGGCGTTGCGGTGCGGCAAATACAACGTGCTTGTCCCTGTCGCCGCGTCAATAAGAAGGTAGGAGTGCGGCACCTCGGTTCCGGTGAGGTAGTAGAAGTCGTTGGACTGCCGGAAGCTTGTCGATCCGGCCTGAACGGGCGCACCGGAGATAAGGGCGCGCGATCCGTCAAGTTTCGCCGCGAGTCGCTGTCGTCGTCCTCGGATTTCCTCGGCTGTGAAGTCGGTCTGCACCAACGGGCTATCGATCACGATCTGATGCTCCTAAGGCTGCTCGTTGGCCGGTCAATCACCGAATTTTGATGCAGACCGCACCAGACCATGAATGGTCTGGTTGTCTGATGATAGCATTCAGGGAACTACAGAGATCTCGCTCTCGCGCGAGTCATTCTCGAGAAGCTCGGTACTCACGGTCGACGCCGCTGGCTTCGAGAGGTGGATGGTCACCTAGCAGTAGTCGACGGTTCGACGAGCTTCATCGGCAGTGATCAGATTCGTATCAATAGGAGATTGACAACATGGATGACAAGTTGCTCGCACGCATCAGTAATGCTCGAGGAATCTCGGGTTTCGAAGACGAGATTCAAGCCGTGGTGACGGATGTCTTGGGTGGCTGCTGCGATGAAGTGAGTCAGGACAGGATGGGAAACGTCATCGGTATCAAGAGGGCGACCAGTGTCCCTGACGGAGCAGTACGTCCGTTACGTGTTGTCGTTGCCGCCCATTCCGACGAGGTTGGAATGATGGTGAAGCACATCAGCCCGGAAGGCTACATCAGGTTCCAGCCCGTGGGAGGCTTGCACGGACCGACAATCATGGCTCAGCACGTGCTGATCTACGGACGTGAGCTGGTGCGAGGCGTGGTCGCACCCACCCAGCACGGCTCGCCCGATCACACGCCTCCGCTCACTGAGATGTACATCGATCTCGGAAGGCCCGCGGAGGAGGTTCGGCGGCTGGTAGAGATCGGAGATCCGATCACGTTTTTAGGCCAACTCGATCGTCTGAACGACAAGGTCGTCACGGGGCGGAACTTCGACGATCGCATTGGGATTTACTGCCTGCTCGAGGCGATGCGCGGTCTCGGCGATATATCCGTCGATGTGTATGCCGTCAGTACGGTACAAGAGGAGGTGGGTGTTAGGGGGATGGTTCCGGCGGCCTACGCGATCGAACCAGATATCGGTATCGCCGTCGATGGCAGCTGCACAAGAGGACCATATCGAAACGCAGATTGGGATCCAACGTGCGATATGGGCAACGGCACGGGTGTGTACGTCATGGACAGCCGAACAATTGGTGATCCGCGGTTGGTGCGATTCCTTCTTGACCTCGCCGAAAGCCACGAGATACCGGTTCAGCGCGATATCGGAGGCGGGACGGACGCGTCGGAGATTCAGAGAACAAAGTCCGGGGCGATGGCGACGACGATCGGCGCCCCAGTGCTTTACATGCATTCCGCGGTACAGCTTTGTCATCAGGATGACATCGACGCAACGGTCTCGCTGATCAGGGCCTTCCTCGAGCACGCACATGAGCTGATGTTGATCGCAAAATGAAGATCACCCAGGTCACTGCTACGCCGATACGCGTACCGATTCCGGCCGCGCCTTACTCCACCGAGAATGCCGGCACGAAAATTGGTTGGGATGGGAAGCGAAGCAGGATCACGCCGAAAAGGCCAACTCCTTGTCTTGACTACATCCTGGTTCACATTGAAACCGATGAAGGATTCAGCGGCGTTGGCGAGGCTCAGGCTGACATGGGATTCTTTGGACAGTCCCTAGAGGAGGTCCAGGCCAGCGTAGAAGACTACTTGGGGCCGCAGTTGATCGGGAAAGATCCGTTTGATCGTGAGTATCTCTCTTCGCTGATCGACTACCTCGGTAACTCCTGCGCGAAAGCGGGAATCGACATGGCGCTCCATGATCTCCTTGGGAAAGCGCTGGGAGTTCCTGTTGCTGCGCTTATCGGTGGACTCCACAAATCGCGTGTGATGGTCGCAATTGAGATAGCAGGAGGCCCTCCCGACGACATGGCCCGTGAATGCTTAGCGTTCATGGAAAAGGGCGTGCGCGCCTTTAAGCCGAAGATCGGTGCTGATCCCGAGATTGACGCGGATCGGCTACGCGCGATTCGCGAGGCTGTCGGACCAGAGGTTTCCCTTCGAGCCGATGCAAACCAGGGTTACACCCCCAAGGAAGCCATCAGGTTCTGCCGCCTCGCCGAGCGTTACGAGGTGGGATTGGAGCTCCTCGAACAGCCGGTGGCGGCGTGGGACCTGCAGGGCATGGCGTCGGTCCGGCGCAGCGTCGATGTCCCAATCGAAGCGGATGAGAGTTGCTTTACCATCCACGATGCAATGCAGATTGTGAGGCACGAGGCCGCCGACGTTCTCAATATCAAGCTCGGCAAGGTCGGTGGCCTCTATAACGCCAAAAAGGTCGCCGCGATTGCGGAGGCCGCGGGATTGCGATGTGTCCTCGGCACCGCGTGGGGGCTCGGGTTGGAGATCGCTGCGAAGCTTCACCTCGCCGCGTCAACCATGACCGTAATAGACGCGGTGGAATTCACGGAACTCGGTCTGCACGGGAATCTGCTTGCAGCGCCGCACGACGCTTTGCTTGCGCTACCGCTCACCGATGGTTGCCTGTCAGTCCCTCACGGACCTGGCTTGGGAGTCACCCTCGACGAGGAACAAGTGAGGTTGCACCGCGAGGCAGGGTAGTGACTCTGTTTCGGGACTGACCGTCGCAGTGCCCATCTGCTCTGAATTTTTAACTCATCCCGACGGCTCGTAAAAGGCGCGCTAGCCGAAGCAGCGAAGGGCAGAGATGCCATCGAATTATTAGTGTGAGGGATTGACGAGGAGCGACGTGGCTAATGATGTGATCATTGTCGGCGCCGACATCATTGGCGCGGCACGCGCTCTCGCCGCGGCAGTTGGGACGTGCCAGTTGTCGATCGCGCCACAGCCGCCGGTGGCACGTCCTCGGCCTGCAAGGGCAACCTCCTCGCGTCCGACACAGGGCCCGGCCATGAACTGGCAGTTACCCAGCACGCATCGTCTCTCTGAAAGGCCACCGTCGCCGAAGGCACCGAACAGCTGCGGCGGGCTTCCGGTAGTCGAGCGAGCATGCCGCCGTGACCAACACAAGCTCGACCAACGAGTCAACCGAAGAACCCACGAAAGGGCCGAAATGAGCAAGCAGGCATTCGATCTCGGCGGCGTCATCGTCGCCACAACCCTCGCATTCAAGGCGGACCCGTCGGCGCTGTCTGGCCTGGCCGTCGACTACGACAAATTTGCGATGCACTGCGACTGGCTGATCAAGAACGGATGTCGCGGTGTTGGCCCGAACGGATCGCTCGGCGAATACTCCTCACTCACTGACGAGGAGCGGCGCAAAGTGATCCAAGTTGCCGTCGAGGTAGTCGACGGCCGCGGACTGGTCGTGGCCGGTGCCCACGGTGTCGGGTGGCACCAGGCGAAATTGTGGGCAGAGTACGCCAAGGAAGACGGAGCCGACGGCGTTCTGCTCCTGCCACCGACCATCTACCGGGCGAACGAGTCGGAAATCATCGAGCACTACCAGCGTGTTGCCGAAGTCGGACTGCCAATCATGGCCTATAACAATCCCCTTGATACCAAGTGCGACCTCACCCCTCACCTCGTCGCAAAGCTGGCTGACATCCCCGAGGTCGTCGCCATCAAGGAGTTCTCCGGCGACATCCGCCGCGTGCTCGAGATCAAGGAACTCTGCGACATCGACGTCATCGCAGGTGCAGACGACCTGCTTTTCGAATCGCTCGTTGTCGGCTCCACCGGCTGGTTCGCCGGCTACCCGAACGCGTTTCCGCGTGAGGCTGTGGAGATCTACGATCTGGTCATGGCCGGCAAGATCGACGAAGCCCGCGAACTCTACACCGCCCTCGTCACGGTATTTCGGTGGGATTCCAAGACCGAATTCGTGCAGGCTATCAAGCTCTCCATCGACATTGCTGGAGGAAGCTACGGCGGCGCCACCCGCCCCCCGCGCGGACCGCTGAGCCCTGCGAACGAAGCTACTGTCCGCGCCGAGACGCAGAAGGCGCTCGACTACATCGCCTCCCGCCGCGCCGCCTAGCCTCGACAGGCCTGGCGACCGATGGGAAGGAGGAGAGAGTGCGTTCCCAACTGATGTTCACCGCCGTAGAGTCGCACACCGAAGGGATGCCCACCAGTGTTACCACCGGCAGTGTGGGATTGATCCCCGGCGCGACGAATGAAGATCGAGCGTACTTCATTGAGCAACTGCACGATATTTGCTGCCTTCTGATGAACGAGTCGCCCGGCAGGCGGCTATGGGCGGCGCCATCTTCCAGCCATCCACCCGAACGGACGCCGACTGGGGGTTGCCTACATCGAGGTGTCCGGATGCCTGCACTGCTTGACCCCAAAAACCCATCTCCGATCTGATCTCAATGTTAGGGCGCGCCATGAACACCTCCGCAGATGAACTCGAACAGATCGCTCGCCGTGCATCGGATGCCGCGCCGGCGTGGGCGGCTATATCGCCGTCTGTGCGTGCTGCGGCACTCGTTGCCGCGGCAGAGGCCCTTGAGGAGGCCGGACCCAGGCTCGTCGCTATTGGGATGGACGAGACTGGTCTTTCACAGGCGAGGCTGACCGGAGAGCTTAAACGCACAGCGGTGCAACTGCGGCTATTTGCGGAGGTCGTCCTCGACGGCGCCTACCTTGACGTGCGGATCGACGAGGCCGACAGCGACTTCGCATTGGGCGTGCGACCAGACCTTCGCCGATATCAAATACCGGTCGGACCGGTCGTGAACTTCGCAGCCAGCAACTTTCCGTTCGCGTTTTCAGTCGCAGGTGGCGACACCGCATCGGCGCTCGCGGCCGGCAACCCGGTCATCGTGAAGGCACACTCTGGGCATCCATCGCTCTCCGCGCACACGGCGAAGGTCGTCGCCGGTGCGCTCGAGGCTGCCGGTGCACCGCTCGGCACGCTGCAGCTGATTTCGGGCCAAGAGGCGGGAGTCGCGATGTTGAAGCACCCTTTGGTCGCTGCGGGAAGCTTCACTGGCTCGATCCGGGTCGGACGCATGCTCGCCGACATCGCCGCCGCCCGCTCAGCGCCGATCCCGTTCTACGGAGAACTCGGCAGCGTGAACCCAGCTTTTGTGACCCAGGCAGCCCTGGTTGAGCAGGCCGCTGCTATCGCTGACGGATTCGTCACGAGCGTTTCAGCATCGGCAGGACAGTTCTGTACCAAGCCTGGTTTCCTGTTCGTGCCAGTCGGTCACGGTATGGGCGAACGGCTGGCCGCCAAGGCGGTCGCTGTTGATGAACACCGGATGCTGAACCCGGGCATTGCTACCGGCTTCCGTGACCGGCGCTCGGCAATTCTAAATACGCCTGGCATCATTATTCTCGCCGAGGGAATGTTGCGCTTCGACGACTTCGGTCAGGGTTGGGCGACGCCCACCATCGTGAGTATCTCCGTGGCGGACCTCCTTGCCCAGCGTGAGACCCTGACGGACGAAGCATTCGGGCCGCTGTCGATTGTGGTCGAATATAACCCCGATGACGATCTCGCAGCGGTGGCTGATCAGCTGTTTGAGGGAAGCCTGACCGGCACGGTCCACATGGGTTCTGGCGAGGATACGGCGCGGCTGCGTTCGCTCATCCAGTGGCTGACCCAGCACGCCGGTCGGGTCCTGTTCGGGGGCTGGCCCACGGGTGTCGCAGTATCGCCAGCAATGCAGCATGGGGGACCGTGGCCGTCCACGACCAATGACACCAGCACATCCGTCGGAACCGCGGCCATCGCGCGGTTCCTCCGCCCGGTCAGCTACCAGGGTGCGCCGCAAGAACTGCTACCCGAGCCACTTCGCGACGATAACCCGTGGGCAGTGCCGCAGCACCGCAACCTCGCCGGAGACTCGCTCACCTGGGGAGACTTCGCGCGACCTGTCGACGTCCATCCGTGATATTGGTCGTGTAATTGATGAGGATCACGGCCACTAACTGTTTTGGCTACGAACTGCATCATGCTTATGGCGAGTACGTCATTTCGGGAAACCGCGCAGCCAGCTCGGAGGTCAGCACGCTCGTGCGTGTGCAGACCACTGAGGGGTTATCAGGCCGGGTCGAGATCACCCCCGTGGGCGACTTGTGCTTGCAGACACTGGTCCGGGATGCGCGCCGTGTTGTATACCCTCGCGCTCCGCCTGATCGGGGCGGACCCCCCCCGAACCTCTGCAGTATCTATCTGCTCATGAACGGGACCCTCTTGGGCGGGGCTTTGCCAAGTCCGCAATCGATGTGGCCCGGTGGGACCTTCTCGGGAAGGCAGCCGGTGCGCCCGTTTTACTACTTCTCTGCGGCGTTTTATAAGGGAGTCCCACTCCACGAGACCGTTCCACCAGGAGCACCGGCGGAGATAGCGGCCTTCGTCTCTCAGTGCAAGAAGGCCGGCAGCCACCGCTTCCAAGTCACAGTGGACCACCCCCACTGCGATGTGGCCAGAACCCGTGCAGTCGTCGAGGTCACCGAACAGGACACGCTGATCATGACCGACTCTGATAGGGGGTTTAAACCTCAGGGCCGTACAGGTTGCAATACGCGGTCTTGCCGGCCTCCCGGTCTTCATCCTGCAGCCGTGCCGCCCAACAGAGGATTGCATCTTTGCCAGGAGGCATTCTGCGCCGCCGCTCATATTGGACGTGTCGATCATGACCCAGCAATACGTCTTCCATGCGAAGAAGGTCGCCGGGGCGGCGTCGATCAACATTGAGATCAGCCGTGTCGGTGGGTTGACCCAGACGGAATGCATGCGCGACCTCATGCAGGAGCTCGACATGATGGTCTCGGTTGAGGATGCACTGGGGCGGTGACATCGTCACCGCCCCAGTGAGCCACCTGGCCGCCAACACACGCCCCGAGAACGTTCGGAAAGCCTCGTCCATGAGTGACTGAACAGACGAGCATGTCGCTGGCTGGCCCCACGCTCTGCCGGTTGTCCCGGATGCGCGCCGGACGGTCCGGGATTGGGCATCAAGGTGAACGCCGAGGGGCTTGGCGTCATGTTCAGCGTGACCGACGGTGTCGAGCTGATGCCTTTCTCTGCTGCCCTTTCAGACCAATCCGGCCGAAGTAGCCGATCCCTTCCGCACGAATATAGGGAGCAGCCCAGTAAGTGAGCCCATCTCCGGGGCGCCCCAACGTGATCCTGACCTTTACATACCGTATGACGTTCTTGACGTTGCCCGATCCGCATTTCCAAGCCTGATGGGCTGCGGCCCTACCTTTACAGTCGGTCGGGGAAATGATGAGGTGTCAAGGCCGCCCTGCAGCGTGGACTGCGCCTGGTCGGGCGCTCTATTGAGGATTCTGTCGCCGATCTCGGTGGGGACGGCCGTCAGGACGAGGCTGGGGTGCGGCACCCCAGTTTCACGACTATCGCCCGGGCGGGACCGGATGCCTTCGCCGGATCCATGGCCGGATGCCCGCGACTGTCACCGAGAAGTTCCGCTCCGATGAGCGGCGCGCTTGTCGGAGCCGGGGAGTCCAGCCGAGATGGTGGGGTGCGCCGACGGCGCTAGCGCCGCGCTAGAACTGGCGCGGCAGATCTGACTCGACGAGGATGCCATCTTCGATGGCCCGCTTGCGAAGGGCAACTTTCGTGCCGACATCGAATCCGGCCACGCGGTACTTCTCGCGGATGCGCTTGAGGTAGCTCTTGGCCGTTTCTTCGGAAATGCTGAGCTGGAATGCCACCGCCTTCACCGGCTCACCACCGCCGTAGAGGGCCATGACCCTGCGCTCCTGCGCGCTCAGCTTCGGTGATCCGCCGACCTCACCCGCGTTGAGAGCAAGGTCGAGTTCGGCAGAGACGAACGACTCGCCCTTGGATGCGGCGCGGATTGCCTCGACGATCATTCCGGCATCCTCGCTCTTGACGAGGTAGCCGAGTGCACCGGCAGCGAGCGCCTCGCGAACGACGTTGGGCTCGGAGTATGTGCTCATCAACACGACCCTCACTCCGGTAGTGCGCAGGGTGTTGATTTTCAGCGACACCGGGATGTTGTCTTTGAGATCGAGATCGAGCAGCACGACATCGACCGGGAACTCCGGATGGGTGATCAGTTCGGGCCAGGTGGGCACGGCCGCGACCATATCGATGTCATCGGCGGCGTTGGTGATCCACTCGGTCAGTGCGCCCAGCAACATTCGGTGGTCGTCAACAAGTGCAACACGGATACGAGTGTTCTGGTCGGTCACGATGAAATCCTCTTGTTCGATTACTGGTCTGCCGGATTATCGACGAGACAGGCAATATCCACCCGTAGCGTCGAATTCTGGGTTGAGTCACTGTACTGCCCCATTTTGCGCAGTGCTTCCCACGTCGCAGGATCGACCCTATTGCGTGCGACCCCCGAAATGGTCAGGGTGAAGGGGATCGTGATCTTGCGACCGTAGCCGGTCTCCACCGACTGCGTTACGGGGCCCACGGAGATCTGCACCGTGCGCCCCGCGCTCTTCGCCGTGTCGCTGATCAGCAGCCACACCGCTGACAGCAGCCCGTCGCGCTGTTGCGGGTCGAGCAGGCCCGCAAGGCTGCCCTTATCGGTGAGGGTGACGACCTTGCCGAGCAGATCTGATTCCGTGATGGCGTGGTACAGCCAGGTCTCGCGTCGACCCTCGATCAGGTGCAATCGAAGTTCGGTGGCAAGGGATGCCGCAACCGAGGCGGTCCTCGGATCGAGGGGCAGTTTCGTGCGGCCGGTCGAGACCGAGTCGAGCAGCTCCTCGGCGGCAAGGTCGAGCCGCGCCAGCTCTTCGGACGCCATCATCCCGACCGCAAATCGGGGAGCCGACACCGTGCTTTGAACAAGAACTCGGTCGAGTTCGACCTGAACGAGCCTGCGAAACCCCCGGACCAGCACGACGCCGATGAAGGCGGGAAGCACGACGAAGGCAAGTGTCGTGACCTGCGGCGCGTAGTTCTGTGGGTCTGGTTCGGTGTTCAACACCATCGCAGTCGCGAATACCAGCCCCATGGCTCCCGCGGCGATCAGGATGTCTGCCGACCGACGAATAGTGACCACGATCACGAGCGCCATTCCGGCTGTCGCCGCCGCCGTGGCGTGTCGGCCGATGTCGCCCAGGGGCCAGATCGCGGCGAAGTCGATGGCGATGGTGGCCGCGAGCCCGGCGAGGAACATCGCGAACATCCAGTGGGGAAGTTCCCCGACGATCGAGCGGGACACCAGGACCATGGCCGTGAGTACGACGATCAATACGACCCAGGCGGCAAGAGCGATGAAGGGATTGGGATAGGTATCCCAGAGGGCGATGAGCCAGACGATCCCGTAGAGGGCGCGCAGGCCGCAGATTACGGTGGCGCCAATACCGATGAACCCGATCCCGAGGCTGGATCGCACAGGAGTGGCGGCCCGGATGACGCGGCGCGTGGCATCCGCCTCCCGTCGTTTGCCTCGACCCAGGATGACGCCGAGCGTATTCTCCTCTGGCGGTGAGTAGGTCATCGTGGCACCTCCAGAACGACCGTGGTTCCCGAGCCTGGCGAAGAGAATAGTCGTGCTCTCCCGCCGACCTCCTTGAGCCTTCCGACGACGGATTCCTTGAAACCGAGCCGCGCCGAGTCGACGTCGTCGAGCAGGAACCCGACCCCCGCATCCGTGATCATCGCCCTGACGGTTGTTTCGTCATCGGTGATCGTCACGTGTGCCTCGGTAACCCCCGAGTGCCTTCGCACGTTCTCGAGGCATTCGGCAAGAGCGAGCAGGAAGGCGTCGAGCACCTCGCTGGGCAGAAGGACCTGCCCGGTTCCGTGCCAGCTCACTTCGAGCCCCATTCGACCGAATCGTTGCTTGACCGACTCGAGGGTGGTGCCAAGCACCGTCTCCTCGACCTTCTCGAGGTTGTAGTCGCCGGACGATTGCGGGGTAGGAGTCGCACCAAGTCTTAACTGGCGCAGCAGTCGCGCGTCGTCTGCGGCCTGCTGGCGCATCGCCTCCGGAGCCACGCCGACGCCCGAGTGCGCAAGAAGCGTCAAGGTTGCAAGCACCGTATCGTGCAGGAGCCTGGCGCCCTGGCGACGCTGCGCCTCGGTTTCACTGGCCTGCCGCTCGGCTCGATGAGCCCGACCTATACTCGCGATGCGCCGAGCAACCTGGGGAACGCCCGCGGTGACCCAAAAGCCGATAACAGCGGCGAGGGTCCACCCGAGCACGATAACCGCAAGAGTGCGCGAGACGGGCTGGAACGTCAGGGTGAGAAGCACCGTCATGATGGTCACGACGACGAACGCAGATACCAGCGCAACACGCCTCACCGCATCCGTCGTGAGCACGATTGCCGATGACGCGAGCGACGCACTCGCGATCTGCATGACGGCAGAAATCGCCGACTGGCCGGGGCTCACCGTCGGCACCGTGGTGATGACCACGATGATGGCCAGGCCGACCAGGTACGCGGCAGCGACCCAGCCGAGAGAGCGGCTGCGGCCGATCCTGAACTGAAGCAACCCCAGCACTGCGTACAGGACCAGGCAGATGATGTATGTGGGCAGGTCGACGGCGCCCGGAAGGCTAAGGCAGATCAACGAGACGACGGTGAAACTCATGCCGAAAACGCGCGCAGTGCGCTGAAGGAGGCGGTCACGCTCCTTGGCTATGAGGTCCATATGGTGCCCATAGTTTCACAGTCTGGCCCCGAAATCGGGGTGGCGCACCGCGAGGGTTTCTGCACGGTGCGAGCGACCTGGCCCAAGGGCGCAGCCTGGCGGGCTCACGTGGCCAGAAGTCTCTCGATCTGAGCGCCGACGAGGCCATTCTCAATGAGGAATCCGTCGTGACCAAAGAGCGAGCCAATCAGGTGCGGCCGGTCTCCGTCGAGGTTCCCCGGCGCGTGTGCGGCGATGTGTTGCTGGTCGGATACGGGGAAGAGTCGGTCACTGTCGATGGCGAGTATGAGGGCGGGCATCGTGACTGCAGCGAGCGCCGCCGCCGTGCCGCCTCTGCCGCGGCCGACATCGTGCGAATTCATCGCCTCGACGAGTGTGAGGTAGCTGTTCGCGTCGAAGCGCCTGGTGAACTTATTGCCGTGAAAGTCGAGGTAACTCTCTACCGCATACCTACCGCCCTCCCCGAGTGGGCTGAGCTCGCTCTGGGCGCTGCGTTCGAAGCGATCATTCAATTCGCTGGATGACCGGTAGTTGAGCAGCGCCATTCGACGCGCCAGCGCGAGGCCGCGGTGTGGCCCGTCACCGTCGGCCGCGTCATAGTAGTCTCCCTCGCCGAAAGCCGGATCCATCCGGACCGCTTCGAGTTGCACCGAGTTGAGGGCGATCTGGTCGGCGGACGACTGGGCGGGCGCGGCGAGCACGGCGACTCGTTCCACTCGCTCCGGATAGCTCGCTGCCCACTCGAGCGACTGCATGCCGCCCATCGATCCGCCGATCACCGCGGCCCAGCGGCCGATACCGAGAGCGTCCGCCAGCGCGCGCTGGGCATCCACCTGGTCCCGAATGGTGATGAAGGGAAACCGCTTGCCCCATTCCGCGCCATCGGGAGCGTAGGAGGCTGGGCCGGTGGTGCCCTGGCAACCGCCCAGCATGTTAGGCGCGACGACGAACCAGCGCGCGGTGTCAATCGCTTTGCCGGGGCCGACCAGTCCGTTCCACCAGCCGGCGGTCGCGTGCCCTGGGCCAGGCAGACCGGCGACATGGCTATCTCCGGTCAGCGCGTGCGCGACCAGGATGGCGTTTGATGCGGTGGGGTTGAGCGTGCCCATCGTTTCGAATGCGATTCGCACCGTGGGCAGCTCGCCGCCGCGCTCAAGGCTGGTTCGGCCGACCGAAACGAACTGGCGTGACCCGGCAGGGTCGCCCTCGCGCCATGCGCCGGAGGCCGGCGGTTTGCCCAACAACGAACGTGCGTTCGCCTCGGTGATGAATGCCGAGGGCACGGTATCTTCGGGAGTCTGCCAATCCATATGAGTACCAGTATCCCGAACAAACAGGAGCGCCGCCGTTTATGACAACGACGACGCCCCGTACTGCTCTCGATCTGTGTGGTGGCGACTATGCAGAGGCGCTGGCCGCGGTGGCGATGCTGCGCGCGGCGGTAAAGCCGAGCTGCAGGTCTGCCTTCAGGTCGTCCACATTCTCGATGCCGACAGACAGTCGCACGAGGCCAGGGGTCACTCCGGTCGTGAGCTGCTGCTCGGGGGTGAGCTGGGAGTGGGTGGTTGATGCGGGGTGGATGATCAGGCTGCGCACGTCACCGATATTCGCAAGGTGGCTGAACAACTCGACGTTCTCGACGAGAGCGCGGCCCGCGCTGACGCCACCCTTTAGCTCGAACGACACGACGGCGCCGACGCCCTTGGGGGCGTACTTATTCGCGGCGGCATACCAGGGGCTCGAGGGGAGGCCGGAATAATTCACCGAGGCGACATCGTCGTGGTTCTCGAGCCACTCGGCGATTTCCTGAGCGTTCTGCACGTGGCGTTCGATGCGCAGGCTGAGGGTTTCGATGCCCTGGATGATGGCGAAGGAACTGTCAGGCGAGAGGGCGGCACCGGTGTCGCGCAGAATGGTGACCCGCGCCTTGATCACGAAGGCGATCGCGTCGCCGAGCACGGTCGTGTAGCTGGCACCGTGGTAGCTCGGGTCCGGTTCGGTCAACCCGGGGAACTTATCGGCATTCGCCGCCCACGGAAACTTCCCGCCGTCGACGATGACGCCAGCAATGACCGTTCCGTGGCCTCCGAGAAACTTCGTGGCCGAGTGGATGACGATGTCGGCGCCGGATTCGAAGGGCCGGATCAGGTAGGGTGTGGCGATCGTGTTGTCGACGATGAGAGGCAGGTTATTCTCATGCGCGATGGCGGCAACCTTCTCGGTGTCGAGGATATTGATCTTAGGGTTACCAATGGTCTCGGCAAAAAACAGCTTCGTGTTGGGGCGCACCGCTGCGGCCCACTCCTCCGCGTCGTCCTGGTCTTCAACGAAGGTGACCTCGATGCCCAGCTTTCCTAGGGTGTACTTGAACAGGTTGTAAGTGCCACCGTAAATCGACGACGACGAGACGATGTGGTCTCCGGCGCCCGCGATGTTCAGCACCGCGTAGGTGATAGCCGATGATCCGGATGCCACGGCAAGGGCCGCGGTGCCGCCTTCGAGCGCGGCGACCCGCTGCTCGAGCACGTCGGTGGTCGGATTCATGAGCCGGGTGTAAATGTTTCCGAATTCGGCCAGTGCGAAGAGGTTTTGCGCGTGCTCGGTGCTGTTGAAGACGTATGAAGTCGTCTTGTAGATCGGTGTGGCACGAGCATTGGTGGTGGGGTCCGGTTGAGCGCCGGAGTGAACCTGCTTGGTCTCGAACTTCCAGTCGCTCATCGGGTTCTCCTTAGATCTGAATCGTGGCAGGCGCCGCAGAGGGGCACCCTGTGTAGTGAGCTTAGGCAGGCCACGTCACTCCGGCAATGGCGGGCGAAACATGGCGTAACTCTCGAGTTGACACACAAAACTAGTCATGCGAGAGTACCCAAGTGTCATCCATTCGACTTTTCGTGCTCGGGTCGCTCGCTGAGCGCGGGCCGATGCACGGTCACGCCCTCAGGCTTCTCGCCGAAGAAGAACATATCGACGAGTGGGCGGACGTCGCCGCCAGTGCGATTTACGGAGTCATCAAGCGGCTGGTGACTGAGGCTCTCATAGCGGGGGTGCGCACCGAGCGTGAGGGCAACTATCCGGAGCGCCAGGTGTTCTCGATCACCGAAACCGGTCTCGAATCTCTTGCCGAGATCCGGCGTCACGCTCTTGAGACGATCGTTCTGAGACCGGATCCGGTCGACCTGGCCATGGCCAGGCTCGACGACGCCAGCCTTGCCGACCTGCCAGCGACCGTGGAGTCCCGGACGGCCACTTTGCGTGCCCGGCTGGACTATTCCGAAAGCCACCTCATCGAGATTTCAGAGCATCTGACCGTAATGGAGCGACATATCATGCGCCACCAGGCGGCACGACTGCGAGGCGAGATCGCCTGGCACGAAGAACTCATCGCGGCACTGCCGGCGATCATCCACGACGAGAAGTCCAGGAAAGGACCGCCATCATGAGCACCACCGAAAGCCCCAGGGACGCGGCATCCGGTCGACCGATCTGGAAACCTCCGGTGGGGGTCAGCGAAAAGCGCGCGTGGGCCGCACTCGCGGTGCTTCTGGTGGGGCTCTTCATGTCGTTGCTCGACACCACGATCGTCAACGTCGCGCTGCCGACGATCCGCGACAGCATCGGAGCCAGCGAGTCGACCCTCGCGTGGATCATCTCCGGCTACGCACTCGCCTTCGGCCTGGTCCTGATCCCTGCGGGCCGTGTTGGCGACAGGATCGGTCATAAATGGGTGTTTTTCGTAGGCCTTGCGCTTTTCACTGCCGCCAGTGTGTTCGCGGGTCTCGCCCAGGACTCAACCCAGCTCATCGTCGCCCGCGTGCTTCAGGGGCTTGGTGGCGGCATCTTCTTCCCGCCCGTGACAGCCTTCATCCAGCTGCTGTTTCCACCGATGAAGCGAGGCAAGGCGTTCGCCATTCTCGGCGCCGTGCTGGGTGTCTCGTCGGCCCTGGGCCCGGTGGTCGGCGGTCTCCTCATCGAAGCGTTCGGCGAAGAAAGCGGCTGGCGCTACATTTTCTTCGTGAACCTGCCGATTGGTGTGGCCGGGCTCATCGCCGCCGCGATCGTGCTGCCGAAGCTGGCCCCCGGAATGAAAGCCTCGATGGACTTCTTCGGGCTGCTTCTGCTTGCCGGATCGCTCGTCGCCATCCTCGTGCCGCTGATCCAGGGGCAGGAGCAGGGTTGGCCCCTGTGGACCTATCTCTCGATCGCAGGGGGACTCGTGCTCCTGGTGCTGTTCGCGGTCTGGGAGAGACATCTGGCGGCTCGGGGTGCATCACCGCTGGTTCCGCCTCACCTTTTCTCGCACGCCGCATTCACGGGAGGCACGATCCTGGCACTGGTGTACTTCGCCGCATTCACGAGCATTTTCTTCACCATTTCACTGCTCTGGCAGGCGGGGCTGGGGCACACCGCACTCGAGTCCGGACTAGTGTCGATCCCGTTCGCGATTGGCAACATTATCGGTGCATCACAGAGCGACCGGATGTCACAGAAGCTCGGCAGGGGAGTGCTGGTGCTCGGTGCTGCACTGGTTTCCTCCGGTCTCGTCGCGCTGTGGCTGATTCTGCTGAACATCCCCGGCGCCGACCTCACCAATTGGATTCTCCTCGCGCCACTGGCCATCGCCGGGCTTGGCAACGGATTCTTCATCGCCCCGAACAGCCGGTTTATCGTGGCCACCGTCGACAACTCCGAGGCGGGTGCGGCCAGCGGGGTGATCGGCACCATGCAGCGCATCGGCAGCGCGATTGGCATCGCCGTGGTGTCCAGCGTGCTGTTCGGGGTCGCTAACCTCACCGGGGTCGCGGCTGAGATTCGGCAGAAAGTCGCGGCGGCACTGCAGGCGGGCAGCTACGACACGCCGCAGCTCGCCGGCGAGGCCATCTCGAAGATGGTTCTGACGGCTCACTTCACCGAGGCGGCCACCGTCGCGATGTTCGTGAGCGCACTCTTCGCGCTCGTGGCCCTTGCCCTGGTGTTCACCCTCCCAAAACGCGTGCAACTGCACTGAACCGCTAGGGCTTCGACAGCCCGTCCTTCGTGACAAACAGCCATGATGCCCTCGGCTCAATGAACGGGCGGAACACCCTGCGCACGATCGGAGTGCCCAGGGTGAGCGAGATCGCGATTGCCGCCAGGATCATGCCCGGCAGCAGCAGCGCGGGTGGGTCGGCCCCTTGCAGGATTCCGGATTCACGGATGGGATACAGCACGAAGGTATGCAACAGGTAGATGTACATGGTCGCCTGACCCCAGGACGTAATCGGGGTGTTCACCCGGGGCACCAGTGCGAGAAACGCGGCGATGAGCACAGTGGCGAGCACAATCACGCCGAGCCGTGCGGCCCCCGCCCACCACGGGTTCGCGTCCATCGCGG
>NZ_JANLVV010000344.1:0-39246 GCF_031364185.1 Salinibacterium sp.
GTTTGAAGGCGCATGCCCTGCCTTTGGGACACCGGCTGCAACCATAACTCTTGCAAGCCAGGGAGTCCGCAGCATAATGGGCTATCGGAGTTGTGATTGACTTCACAACCGTGTGTTTGTCAAAGGAGCCCAGAATGGCCATCAAGATCTCGCGGCGACGAGTAGCTGCCAGCCTCGCGACCACGGCGGTGCTCGGCCTGAGCGCGGCTTGCTCATCGACCACCGACACCGCCTCCGAGCCGATCGCCAAGGACGACATCGTCCTGGTGGCCTCGGTCATCAACACGACCAACCCCTACATGGCCTCGAACATCGAGGGCGCCAAGGCGCTGTCGAAGAAGCTCGATATTCCCCTGGAGATCGTCGACTCGAACGGATCGTCGCAAACTGAAATCTCGAAGATCCAGGCCATTCTTGCCAAAGGCAAGAAGGTCGTGATGTTCGTCAACACGGTTGCCAGTTCTGACGCTCCCACCATCGTCAACGCGGTGAAAGCTGCTGGCGGATTCGTCACCATTTGGTGGAACAAGCCGGACAGCCTCGAGCCCTGGGACGTCGGCAACAACTTCGTAGCGTTCCAAAAGCACCCCGGAGTTGACAGCGGCGCCTGCACGGCTGACGCGCTCGCGAGCGCAATCGGCGGCAAGGGCAACATCATCGCTCTGCCGGGCGTGCAGGACAGCACCACCAGCCAGACGCGTGTTGCGGGTATGGAAAACACTCTGAAGACGAAGTTTCCCAACGTGAAGCTACTTGAAGAACGACCCTCTGGTTGGGATCCTCAGCTCGCATACAAAAACACTCAAGATCTCATCGCCAAATACGGAGACACGATTAGTGGCGTCTGGACAGCCGATGATGGTATGCAGATCGGTGCGATGCAGGCGTTCAAAGATGCGGGTCTTCTTGACAAGGTGAAGTTTGCCTCGGACGGGCTCTACCCCCCCACCATCGCATCAATGAAGGCGGGCGAGGGCAACAACGCCATCGTCGGCGAAACATTTCATCGCGGATACATGGCCTCCGCAATGGGTCTCTACACCGCGTATCTCGCGGCAACGGGCGAGATCGATCCGTCTACCCTCTCCCACGATAAGCGAGACAGCCTCTTCAAGATCAGCTGCGTTACGCCAGCGAACCTCGGAGAATTCACCAAGTGGGACGATGACATCCCCGGATGGATTGATTCACTGGTGAAGAACGGCCCCTGGGACACTCAGCCTGTCCCGCTGATCGGTGGCGGACCGGAGGTTCTTCCGTAACTACGTGGAGCACCCAGGCTTCTCGCTCCGTCTCGCTCCTGGCCGCAACCCCACCGGGGTTGCGGCCGGGAGTCTCCAAATCCTGCTATACGACTCACTCGTCACGAGGTGGAAAAATGCTCCCCACGGAACCCGCTGTGCTGGCACCGGCCATGACAGATAAGACCCCCTCGAGGCCCTCTACCAGGGCTGAAACAGCCCGAACATTTCCGCGCACATGGGGCGAACCGGTCGCATTGGTCGGAGCTCTCGTAGTGCTCGGGATCACGTTCACCATTCTCAATCCGAGGTTTGGCACCCTGACAAACCTCCAAAACATTCTCGACCAGAGTGCCCTCCCCCTGATCATCGGCGTGGGTGCGACCCTGGTCATTCTCCTGGGTTCGATCGACCTCTCGGTCGAGGGGGTGATGGGTGCCTCCGGCATGACTTTTGTGCTGTTGTCAGCCAACAGTCGCGGTGGCCCTGATCTCGGCATCCTGGCGTTTGTCGCGGCCATTGCAGTAGGCACTGCGCTCGGCGCGGTGAGTGGGACGATCTACACCAAAGTCAAAGTTCCGTCCTTCATCGTCACGCTGGGGATGTGGTTCGTCGGCCTCGGAATTGCTACCGTCCTGTTCGGCACCGAGACGATACCCTCCCTCACAAACGATGAATTATCAACCTGGTCGTCGCAGCTCACCTTTGGGCTCCCCAACGCGTTCCTCCTCGCCGCCGTTGTCGTCATCGGAGGTGCTGCGCTCCTTCGATTCACGAGGCTGGGTCGGGTGATCCTGTCCATCGGAAATAATGAGCTAATTGCCCGAGGCAACGGAGTATCCGTCGACCGCTTCAAAATATTTGTTTTCATCATTGCTGGTGCCCTCAGCGGGCTCGCCGGCGCCATTGCCTCGATACAACTTGGATCCGGATCGGCAACCGTTGGCGTGGGCCTCCTTTTCGTCACGATCCCGGCGGTTGTCATTGGTGGCACGTCGCTGGGCGGGGGCAAGGGCGGAGTTCTCAGAACCGCCCTCGGCGTCATCCTTCTCACGGTGCTCAATAACGGCCTCATCCTCGCCGGTGTGAGCCCGAACTATCAGTCGGCAGTGTCAGGAGCGATCCTTGTAGCAGCGATAGTCGCCGCGGCGTGGTCACAGCGTGATCGACTGAGGATCGCGAAATGACCGGCGACGATCAGGACCGGCCCACTCACGCGCCCGTTCTCAAACTCACTGATATTCGTAAGAGTTTTGGCTCAGTGCACGCAGTCGTGGGGATATCGCTTGAGATCGCCCGGAACGAGGTCGTCGGACTTGTCGGCGAGAACGGTGCTGGGAAGTCGACGCTGATCAAGATCCTCACCGGTATCTACCAACCCGACGGCGGTTCCATTGAAGTCGACGGGAAGGTTGTGCGGTTCCGCGGCCCCCGTGACGCCGTGGCATCTGGAATCGGTGTCGTTCATCAGGAGCAGTCCCTATTTACCAATCTGTCTGTCGCCGAAAACATCGAGATGAACGCAGTTACGGAACGGGGAAGCGCTGTTCGGTTCGGGTTTTACCGTTGGGGCAGGTTGAACAAAAACGCCGCGGCGTCGCTCGCGAGAATTGGCTCACAGCTCAACCCGAAAACGCGTGTTGGCGACCTCCCCTTCGTCGACCGGCAGATGGTCGAGATCGCTCGCGCCATTCGAGTAGAGCAGCATCGGATCACGGCCCCGCTCGTCATTCTTGACGAACCGACGTCATTGCTCGAACGCACCGAAACTGCCGTTCTCGAACGCGAGATCGGCAAACTCAAGGACTTCGGTTCCGTGATTTTCGTCTCACACCGCCTGGACGAAGTGATGCGCATCTGCGACCGCATCATCGTGATGCGGCACGGCAAAGTTGTGGCCGACCGGCGTAGTGACCACGTCACGGAAGACGAGCTCTTCAAGCTGATGGTGGGCCGCGAGTCACATGCGGTAAAGCGAGATCACCCCGTCGACGATGGTTCACTCGTGCCTGTCTTTGAGGCCACCAATCTAACCCGGAATGGGAAATACAGAGACGTGTCATTCTCGGTACTGCCGGGACGCCTTACCGCCATTATTGGAGCGACCGGATCGGGCCGAGAGTCACTTGCCAGAGCCATCTTTGGCGCCGAGGCTACTGATGGCGGCACCATGTCCATTGGCGGTGTCGCCGTACATTCATGGAGCGTCACCAAGGCAGTCGCGGCGGGGGTCGGCTACGTTCCGGCTGAGCGCAAGGTGGAGGGTATGGTCGGGGCCCTTTCGGCGGCGGAGAACATCACGCTCACCCACCCGGGCAGGGCCGCCAGGGGGCCGATCCTCGTTCCCCACAATCGCGCTCGGATCGCCCAGGAGTGGTTCGAGACGCTGGATGTTCGCCCGAATGACAGCTCGTTGGAACTGGACCGGTTTTCCGGCGGCAACCAGCAAAAGGTAGTGATGGCAAAGTGGCTGAATTCTCCGAACCTAAAAGTTCTCGTGTTAGATCACCCTCTGCGGGGACTCGATCCGGGAGCTTCGCAAACCGTGAACGAGCACATTCGAACCGTGTGTGCCGAGGGCGCCGCCGTCATCCTTCTCGCTGACACTCTCGAGGAGGCGCTTGACATCGGCGACGACATCATCGTGATGCGCGACGGCGAGGTATCGGCTCGTTTCAACGTTGCAGTAGATAATCCCTCGACCCTCGACCTCCTGGAAGGGATGGTGTAGCCCACATGGACGCCACCGTAATTGATCGTTCATTGGATGACGTTCTGCTTCCGGAGAGTACTCGCCCGAGGAAGAAGTGGCACCCCCAAAAGATCTGGCAGACCGTCGGACCACTCACTATCTTCGTCGCCATGTTCGGATTGGTCGCTGCGTTGACGCCAACCTTCGTCGGAGGAGGAGGGCTGATCGTCGTCGCTACATCCGCCGCGCCGATTCTCCTTGTAGCGCTGGGCCAGGCGCTCGTGCTCAATGTGGGATCCATCGACCTGTCGAACGCCTCACTCACGCTATTGGCGGCCATCCTCCTCGCGATGATGCTGGCGCCACTGTCGACCGCTGCTCCCCTCGTCATCGTCGTGATCGTGACGCTATTCGGGGCTGTCAACGGACTGCTCGTCGCATTTACCCAGGTGCCTTCCTTCGCTCTCACCCTCGGGACGTTTGGAATTTTCCAGGCCGGCGCTCTCGTGGTCAGCAACGCGACGACGGTGTACGTGTCAAAGAACGGCGAGCCGATTGTCGGGCTCTTCCAAAATGGTGTGGCGGGCATCCCGCTGACATTCTGGCTCGGGGTCGGGGCCGCAGTTCTACTTTGGGTTACTTTGCGGTTCACCCGATTCGGCCAGGGGATGACAGCGATCGGGCTCAACGAAACCGGGGCAATATTCTCAGGGATGCATACTCGATGGCTCAAAGTCGCTGCGTTCGCTCTCTCTGGATTACTGGCCGGGCTCGCCGGGATCACCATCATCGCGCAGGCGGGTTCTGCCTCCCCGACCGGCCTCGGAAGCGACCTGCTCCTTCCCGGAATCGCCGCTGCCATCGTGGGCGGCACGTCGATCTCGGGCGGGTCCACCAATCCCATAAACGTCGTATTCGGCGCCCTCACCATCGCCTTGATCCCTATCGCAACAGCGGTCATTGGGATTGAGGCTCAGGCGCAGAACTTGGTTTATGGGGTGGTCATCATCGCTGTGGTCGCCCTCACCATGGCCCGCTCACGCGACGGCGTCGTCAAATGAGCAACGTCAATTATTAGGAGAGAGCTCATGACCGAAGGCTTCGCCACAACTGTTGTCACCCAGGGTGTGCTCGATCGACTCGAGCCACAAGAGGTTCTCGGTTTCTTCGAGATTCTTGCCAACATCCCTCGCGGTTCCGGTAACGAAGAACGCGTTGCGCAGTGGGTTGTTTCTTTCGCTCATGAACACGGACTCGAAGCGGTCAAGGATGATCTGCACTGCGTTCTTGTCAAAAAACCCGGCCAGGGCGGTCTGGAGCAGTCCGCACCACTGGTGCTGCACTGCCACCTCGACATGGTCTGCGAGAAGGCCGAGAACACCGAGTTCGATTTCGTCAACGACCCGATTCGACTTGTTGTCGAAGGGGATTTCATCTCCGCAAACGGAACGTCCCTCGGAGCGGATAACGGCATCGGGGTGTCCTATATTTTGGCGCTTCTCGCCTCCGACAACCTTCCGCACCCTCCACTCGAAGCCGTTTTCACCTCTATGGAGGAATTGGGGAAGGGCGGGGCCGCACACTTCGATACAACTCAGCTCAGCGGCCGGCGAATGATCGACTTTAATTGGATCAGCGAAAGCGAAATTTTGGCGGGGTGCAGCGGAGACGTCACCTTCACGGTGGACGTCCCGGCGGAGTGGACATCCATTCCTCTCACTCACACCGTGACCCGCCTGTTCTCGGTTCGCGGGCTCAAAGGTGGTCACTGTGAGTTCGACATCCAACGTGAAAGAGCGAATGCTATTCAGGTATTGGCCCGGGGCCTGACGGAAATTTTGCGGGATAATGACGTACTCATTGCCGATCTCTCGGGGGGTGCACAAAATAATGCAATTCCCGCGGATGCTCACGTTGTGCTTGTGATGCGCCCGGAGCATGCAGATAGCGTGGCTGCGATCATTGCACTCCTCCAGACGGACCTCCACGACGAATTCATGCTCGCGGATCCCAACATCCGGCTCGAATTATTGGACGTTGCCGCTCCACGGCGGACTTTCTCGGGGGAATCAGGCAAACGCCTTGCGAAGCTCACCCAGTTGATACCGAACGGCGTCATCAGCTGGAACCTACATGTTCCTGGGCGCGTCGAAACCTCCAATAATCTCGGCACGATCAGAACCACGCCCGAGGGTGCCCGATTGATGTCCACCATCACATCGGCCGTCTCGTCTCGCAAACACGACGTGCTCCATCGAGTCAGCGCGCTCGCCGACCTCGCTGGCGGAGGCATCAATGTTCGCATTTTCGGCCTGGATGCTCCCGAATTCCCCTATCGACCAGACTCGGAGCTACTCGCGATCGCCTCACAGGCATATCGCGATGTGATGGGATCCGAGCCGAGCGTCGAGGTGTCCCAATGTTCGCTCGAACTCGGTATGTTCAGCCGTCGCGTGCCCATCGACGACATCATTTCGATCGGGACTGAACTTCACGACCTCCATTCGCCCGCCGAAAAGGTAAACCACACCTCCGTGGCGCGAGTCTGGCCCCTGGTGATGAGGGTTGTTTCTCGCTTGTAACGCGTGCCGATCCGGGCGTGAACACACTTTTTCGTTGCCTCCTCTTTCGAAGCGGGGCCAGGATTTGACTCCCCTACTGAGCCGTCGATCTATCGAGAAATGCGCGGTGGAGAGCTAGTTTCGGTGCTCGACAATCCGGACTGCACAGCGGTGACGGCGCCCACGCGCGGCTTCGCGTCCGAACCGCACGCCGTCCAGCTGCCCACGGCGTCACGCCGGTCACGACGACGGGAAGTTGGGCACGTAGGGGCAACCCCCATCGAGACCCGGGGAACTGCGCGTTCGCAAGACCACAACCGTACCTGTGTCGGGTCTCGCGGTTGCGCGATAAGGGGGGAAGACCAAAAGTGCAGCAGGAATGGCTCGGTCTGAAGACCGGGCCATTCCTATTTTGGTTGCTTTATTTTCGTTGCACTTTTCGTTGCACTTTTTGTTGCACTTTTTGGTTGCGGGGACAGGATTTGAACCTGCGACCTCTGGGTTATGAGCCCAGCGAGCTACCGAACTGCTCCACCCCGCGGCGTAATACCAGCGTAACACAGCGCAAGGTTCGGGCCCGCCAGGGGTGGCGGGCCCGGATGGCTAGCTGGATGCCGCGATGGCCTGCTCGATGGCCTTGACCATGCGGTCGTCCGCCTCTGCAGCCGAGACCAGGTCATTCGCGGCGTATGCCGCCTGCCGATCTGCGAATGCCGCCTGGTAGTCGGCTAGTGCCTTGCTTAGGGCCGCGTTATCCGTGGGCGTGGTCGGGGTCGTCGGCGTGGTCGGATCAGTCGGCGTGGTCGGCGTCACCGAGCCGTCACCGGCATTTGCTCCTGAATCACCGCCGAACAGCGTATCCAGCGCCTGATTGAGGGTGTCTTCGAAGGCAATCTTGTCACCGAACGAGACAAGCACTTTGCGCAGCAGCGGGTAGATCGTTCCTGTGGTCGCCTGCACGTACACGGGCTGCACATAGAGAAGCCCACCACCCACCGGTAGCGTCAGAAGATTACCCAACTCGACCTTGGTCTCGCCGCGTTGAAGCAATGCCAACTGATTGGCCACGTCAGTATTGGTGCGGAAGTTGGTCTGTACCTGCCCGGGGCCGGGCTGCGTCGTCTGCTTCGGGAGGGTAAGCAGCGTCAGTTTGCCGTAGTTGGGCCCGGCATCCGAATCGACCGCTAGATACCCGGTCAGCACGTTTCGAGTGGAATCGGCGCTCGCCTTCGGAATGAACGTCGAGTACAGGGTGAATGCGGGAGCATCGGTGCCCGGCACCTGCATCGTGAGGTAGTAGGGCGGCTGGAGAATATTCGCCGTCGTGCTTACCGGGTCTTCTGGAGTGACCCACTGATCATCGCTGGAGAAGAACGAGCCGGGGTCGGTGACGTGATAGGAGCCCAGGATGGCACGCTGCACCTTGAATAGGTCGCTGGGGTAGCGCACGTGATCGAGCAGTTGCTGATCCATGTCGCTCATCGGTTTGACCGTGGCGGGAAAGACCTTCTCCCAGGTCTTCAGCACGGGATCCTTGTCGTCCCAGGCGTACAGCGTCACCTTGCCGTCGTAGGCGTCGACGGTGGCCTTGACCGAATTGCGGATGTAGTTCACGTCATCGACGGCGAACGCGGGTTTCGGCGTGTAGGTGTCGGCGATCATGTCGCTGAGCTGCCCGACCCGAGAGTATGGGTAGTTGGTGCCGGTCGTGTATCCGTCGACGATCCACACTATTTTGCCGTCGACAATGGCCGGGTACGAGTCGTTATCGAGTGTGAGGTACGGCGCAACTTTCTGCACGCGCTCTTTCGGGTCGCGGTCGTACATGATCTGCGACTTATCGGTCACGGCCTCCGACAAGAAGATCTGCTCAGACTGGAACTTGATCGCGTAGATGAGCTTCTTGAACACGTTGTCGAGTTTCGGGCCTCCGTTGCCGGTAAAGGTCGTAGACGCATTCTGCTCACTCTTCTCACCTCCCGAGGGATAGTCGAGTTCGATCTTTTTGCTGCCCTTGGCTCCACCGACGATGGAATATGCGGGCGACTTCTCGCCGAAGTAGACCCGAGGCTCGAAATCACCCAGGGAGCCAACGCTGGGGATCCCCGACTCCAGGAACACGGGCTCGCCTCCCGACGAGCGCTGGTTGCCGTAGGCCGCGACCACGCCGTATCCGTGGGTGTAGACGAACGTGTTGCTGTAATCGGTCTGCGAGTCGCCGAGGCCGGCCTGGTTCAACTCTCGTACCGCGATCACCGTGTCCTGGGTCTTTCCGTCGATGTTGTAGCGGTCAACATCGAGGTGCGGTGCGAAGTCGTAGTACTGCTTGAACTGCTCGAGCTGTTTGAACGCATTTGGTGCGATTGCAGGGTCGAGGATTCGAATGTTGGCCGTGGTCTCCGCATCCGCCCTCAGTGCGCCGGGTGCGGCGTCGGAGGTGGCGCTGTACGGCACCTCTTTCACATCGCTGACGCCGTACGCCTCTCGAGTGGCCTTGATATCGCGTTCGATGTAGGGCGCCTCGTACGTCTGGGCGCTCGGCACGACCTGGAACCGCTCGACGATCCAGGGGTAGAGGCTGCCGACGACCAGCCCACTGACCAGGAGCAGTGCCGTGCCGATGATCGGCAGGCGCCAGCGTCCGATGATCGCCGTCACGATGAAGAGCACGGCCACCAGGGCCGCAATGCCGGCGAGAATAGCGCGGCCGGGAATGGTGGCGTTGGCTTCGGTGTATCCGGCTCCGGTCACCAGGAATCCCTGCGCCGGTGAGTACAGGGTCGTGAACTGGTCGAGCCAGATGCTCGCGGCCTGCAGAGCGATAAACACCGCCGCGGTGATGGCGATCTGGATGCGGGCGGAGCGTGAGATGCGCACCTCGCGGCCGTTGAAGCGCAATGCGCCATACAGGTAGCTGGTGGCGACTGCTCCGATGAAAGAGATGAGCACGACCGCCGAGGCGAATCCGAGCGCCCCGTGGAACAGCGGCAGGTCGTAGAAGTAGAACGAGATGTCGAGCCCAAATTGCGGATCGACCTGACCGAATGGGGTCTTGTTGAGCCACTGGAGAACCACCGGCCAGTGGGTCGCGGTCGACACTCCGCCGAAAATTCCGAGTACGACCGGAATGCCGATCATCGCAAGCCTGCGTAGCGGCTCGATAACCTGCTGGTATCGGTCGAGCTGTGAGTTGAGCTTCGCGTAGACGGGACGGGCGCGGAACGCGACCAGGATGCTGACGTACACCGGGATGGCCATGCCGAGAAATCCGACCAGGAACATCGCAGCACCGGCAAACCACTGCGTGGTCAGCACGCCCAGGAAGCCAAGTTGGTCGTACCAGAGCACCTCGGTGTAGAGGTTCGAGACCACGAAGAAAGCGATCACGAGAACGGCAATGATCACCGCCGTGATGGTGAGGGTGACCCTCGTTCTGTTGGTCGCGGTCGGTGAGGATTGTGTCGACACGGTGTTGGTGCTCCTGCTGTTGGGGGGCGTGCCACCAGCTTAAAGCAGCAATGCTGCAAAATTACCCGCCGAGGCGTTACTGCTACCTGACCGGACAGGCGGGCAGTGTGCTGGTGGATGCGCCTGACTCGATGGCGGTGAGGGCCGCAAGCGCGTCATCCAGTGTCGCAATCGCAAAGACGGTGAGCCCGTCGGGGATGTGACCGGTGACCTCGCCGCAGTTCGATTTCGGTGCCAGGAACCAGTCAGCACCAGCGTTCCTGGCACCGTAGAGCTTCTGTTGAATGCCGCCGATCGGGCCCACCTCGCCGGACCCGCTGATCGTTCCCGTGCCGGCAACGATCTCGCCGCCGTTGAGCTTGCCCTCGGTAAGCTTGTCGATGATGCCGAGAGCGAACATCATGCCGGCGCTCGGACCGCCCACGTTCTCGAGCTGGATCTTCACGTTAATGGGGAAGTCGTAGTCGCCCCCCGCGATAATCCCGATGATGGGCGCAGGACTGTCTCCGTCGCTCAAAGTCGGGGTGATGCTGACCGTTTCGGGCTTCCCGCTGCGGGTGATGTCGATGACGGCCGCCCTATCCACCCCATTCGCCGCAATTTCGGAGCGCAGCCCGGTGACGTCCGCGAACGTGGCACCGTTGACTCTGAGCAGCACGTCGCCCGCTTCCAGCACGCCGGCAGACGGGGAACCCTGGGATGCCTCCACTACGGTCACCGTGCTGGCGAAGGTATAGCCGAGCTCGGTCAGGGCGGCCGCGATTGCCTCCTTCTGCGAGTTGGCCATGTCGACCTGGCCCTGGTTGTTCGAGTCGTCCAACGACACCCCTGCCGGGTAGATCAGGTCGACGGGCACAACGGCCTTGCTCGGGTCAAGGTATGCGGACGCGATCTCGAACCAGCTCGGAAGCTCCTGGCGATTACCCCGGATGCTGACCGTGAGCATGTCGAGAGAGCCCCCGGTGGGGAACGTCTTCTCATCCGGAATCTGGATCATCGGAACCTCGGCGCCGTCGATCGACACATCACCGAGCGTGTCATAGACGGGCCCTGGCTGCTCGATCACGAACGGCGCGGGGACGAGCGTGACGACGAGCAGGCCAGCGAGGCCGATTCCGAGAATCGTCCAGCCGATCCACCGGCGCCGGGGGCGGGGCTCAGGGTCTGGTGAAATGTCGGTGAAAAGTGCCACCGGTATCCTTACGCGCGAGGTGAGATTCGGCTGTTCGCCACGGGCGCACAGCTCGAAAACACCAGCCTAGGTGAAATTCCAGCCCGGTCGTGCGTGCAGCCGCTAGCGTAGTTTGCATGGCTGACGATTCGCGGGACGACACTGGCGCGGGCAACCCGGAAGACGAGTTCCGCGACATGCTGAAAGAGTTTCTTGCCGGCAACACCGAGCTCGACCCGGCGAAGCTTGCCTGCGCCGCGGGGCTGCCGAACGATCCCGAGATGGTCGCGCAACTGATCAGCCAGCTCCAGGCGGCGCTTCAGAATACAAGCGACGGCATCAACTGGGATCTGGCGCTGCAGCAGGCGACCGGGATCGCCGAGCGCGGCACCGTGGTGTCGCTCCCCGCCGAGCGGTCGCAGCTCGAGCAGGCCCTGCACGTGGCATCCCTCTGGCTTGACGAAGCCACCACCATCTCGGAGCTGACCAGCGTTCCCAAACTGATGAGCCGCAAGGAATGGGTCACGGCCACGATTGGCGTCTGGACGCAACTGGCCGAGCCGGTCGCGAACTCCATCGCCACGTCGCTGACCGACGTGCTGGCGCAGAGCGCGCCCGAAGACGGCGAGCTCGATGACATGATCCAGAACGCCAGCAAGCTGATGCGCAACGTCGGCGGCACCCTGTTCGCCATGCAGCTCGGGCAGGTCGTAGGGCAACTCTCGAGCGAAGTCGTCTCCGGTGGCGACATCGGCATTCCATTACTGGATGGCGAGCAGGCCGCCATCCTGCCCCAGAACGTGCTGGGATTTGGTGCCGGGCTCGACATTGCCACCGATCAGGTGCAGCTCTACCTCGCAGTGCGCGAACTGGCCCACTCCCGACTGTTCCACCATGCACGGTGGCTGCGACTGCAGCTGCTCAGTTCCATCACGGAGTTCGCGAAGGGCATCAGGATCGACACCGGTCGCCTCGAGCAACTCGCCGCAGACTTCGACCCGAGCAACCCCGAGGAGTTGCGCGACGCCATGACCTCGGGCGCCCTGATCCCGCCAAAAAACGAGGACCAGCTTGCCGCCCTGAGCCGTCTGGAGACCACCCTCGCGCTCATCGAAGGCTGGGTCGATGTGGTCACGGCGGAGGCAACCACACGCCTGCCGGCGAGCGCGGCGATCGCCGAGACGGTGCGCCGCAGGCGCGCATCCGGAGGCCCCGCCGAATCGGCATTCTCAACCCTGGTCGGCCTCGAACTGCGCCCGCGACGCCTCCGTGAGGCGGCCGCGATGTGGCAGAAGGTAACGGATGCCGTGGGCAGCGAGAAGAGGGACGAACTGTGGTCGCACCCTGATCTCGTCCCCACCGCCGGCGACCTCGACGACCCCACCACCCTCATCGCCCGCATCACCGCCGGCGAGCCCGAGCCCGACGACGTCGACCAAGCCATCGAAGACCTGCTCAACGACGACACAAGCGAGCGGCCGCGCGAGGAGTAGCCGCTGGGTACGGGCTGTGGACTGTTCGGGCTGTGGACTGTTCGCGCTGTGGACTGTTCGCGCGGGCATGGGGCGAGCCGGTCACACTGGGCGGATGACCCTCAGGCTTGACCCCAGACTGCCGCTCGTGTGGCGTTCCCCCTTCGGCATGCAGATCGGCGTCGACCCCGCCGTCGTGCGCATCGACGACGTGACCGAAGCCCAAGAGCGGATGCTTGCGGCCCTCGCCGTCGGCACCAGCTTCCCCGGCCTTGCCGTGGTGGCGGGCGGGCGCACCTCTGACGCCCGCCGGGCCAGGGATCAGCTGCTTGCCATCCTCGCGCCCGCACTGGCGCCAGAGCCTCGCGCGTCGCTCGGTACCGTCGCGATCTCCGGAAATTCTGTTCTTGCCACCGCCATCGCCGGACTGCTCGCCGACCAGGGCGTCGAAGTGCTGGTCGCGGCCGACGCCGCCGACCTCGCCGACCGCCATCCCTGCGTCGCCGTCGTGGTGGGCCACTTCGTGCTCGCGCCACGGCTCCACGCGGTGTGGTTGCGCCGCGACATCCCGCACCTGCCCGTCCTTGTCGGAGACAGTGGCACCGTGGTCGGCCCAATGGTCGAACCGGGCTTCGGGCCGTGCCTGCTCTGTCTCGAGCTGCACCACCGGGACGAAGACTGGGCATGGCCCGCCATCGCTACGCAGTTGCTCGGGCGGCGCAGCAGCGCGGAATCCGCCGTCCTCGTGGCCGAGACGGCCGCCGCCGCGAGCCGGATGGTGATCGCCAGGCTCGCGGGGCCCGGAGGGGGTGGCGCGGCGGAATCGGTGCGCATCGACGCGGCCACGGGAGAGAGACGGTGGCGGCAATGGCAGCAGCATCCGGAGTGCGGATGTGGCGGCATCCCCCCACGGGAATCGGCCGATGCGAAACCGACCAGCCGGACGCTCAGGCCAGCTCGGCCAGGAAACGACTGGGCGAGCGCTGCCCGGCTCGCCCCTGCTGGGGGCTGGTCGACCAGCTGAGCGCCAGGGCTCGGCGAGCACGCGTGACACCCACGTAGAGCAGCCGCCGCTCCTCGTCCACCGCCGTTGCATCTTTCGCGTAGCTGATCGGCACCAGCCCCTCGGCAAGGCCAATGAGGTAGACCGAATCCCACTCCAGCCCCTTGGCCGAATGAAGGGTTGCCAGTGTCACCGCCGACATCGTCGGCTCGTGCTGGCCGGCCTGACGCTCGAACAGTTCGTCGACGAACTGGCGCAGGGTGGTGCCGACCGGGGCCTCCTCGGCAAGGTGCATCAGGGCATTCAGCGAATCCCAGCGCTCGCGCACGGCGCCGCGGGTTTCGGGCGGCTCCTGCGACCAGCCGATCGACCGCAGCACATCGCTCATCGTCTTGAAGAGAGGCTCGACGGCGGTGTTGACGGTCGCCCCCCGCAGCAGCATGAGGGCCTCCTTCACCTCCCGCTGGTCGAAAAACCGGCTCGAACCGCGCACCAGATAGGGCACGCCAGCATCGGCAAGCGCGGTCTCGAGTGCCTGCGACTGCACGTTGATCCTGAAGAGCACGGCAATCGATTCGGGTTTGGTGCCCGTCGCGATCTCTGCGGCGATCGAATTCGCCACGGCTCTTGCCTCCGCGCTGTCGGACGCATACGCGCTGGTGACCGGCGCAGGACCGGTGCGCTCGCTGGCCGAATGCAGGGTGAGGGCACCCGGTCGATCCCGCATCAGCCGATTGGCCGTCGCCACGATCGACGGGGTCGACCTGTAATTCTGCTCAAGACGCAGCACGACGGCATCCTCATGCTCCGAACCGAACCCGAGCAGGTAATCGGGGCTGGCACCCGCGAAGGAGTAGATGGTCTGACTCACATCTCCCACCACGCATACGTCGTTGCGAGGGCCGAGCCATAATTGCAGCAGGTCGTGCTGCAACGGCGACACATCCTGATACTCATCGACGACGAAGAATCGATATTGCTCACGAACCTGCTGGGCCACGCGCGGCTCAGCCTCAACCATCCCCGCTGCCGCGAGCAGCACATCCTCGAAGTCGATCTGCCTGCGCTCATCTTTTACGGTCTCGTAGGCCCGCTGCAGGGCGACCATCTTGTCGAGCGTGAGCGCTGACGACACCGGCCGCCCCTTCGTCGCATAGTCGTCGATCGACAACCGCGAGGTCTTGCGCCATTCAATCTCCGCGGCGACATCGCGCAGAGTCGCCGTGTCCAGCTTGAGCCGCAGCGAATCTGCCCCGTGGGCAATGACCTTCGCCTTACCCTCGAGCAGCCGCGGCATGGTGCCGCCGATCACCTGCGGCCAGAAAAAATTCAGCTGCGACAGCGCGGATGCGTGAAAGGTGCGCGCCGAGACTCCCCCGGCCCCCAGCGCCCTGAGCCGGCCGCGCAGCTCCCCCGCCGCGCGGGCGGTGAACGTGAGCGCCATCACGCGCCCCGGCGCGTACACGCCGGTTGCGACGCCGTAGGCGATGCGGTGGGTGATCGCGCGGGTCTTGCCCGTGCCGGCACCCGCCAGCAGGCAGACCGGGCCCAGCAGCGACTCGGCGGCCAGCCGCTGTTGCTCGTCGAGACCGTCGAGCAGGGACTCTGCGGTGCCGGTGGTCACTGGCCGCCACCACACGCGCGGCCGTTGCTGGCCGGCGCCGGTTCCGCGGCCATCACTGCCCGTCCATGATCGGCCCGCCGTACCACTGCTCGATGATCGCGCGGGCTATCGACGTGCGGCCGGGGAGCTTGATCTCGGGCCCGTTCGAGCCACCGAGAGCGGCGGTGAGGTCATCCCGAGTGAACCAGCGAAGGTCGAGAATCTCGGTGCCATCCGGGGTTGCTTGCGTGCCGTGCTCGGGGTCGACCCTGGCCGTGAAGCCGAGCATCAGCGACGCGGGGAACGGCCATGGCTGGCTGCCCAGATAGACGGGGTCGATGACCCGGATGCCGGACTCCTCGAACACCTCACGCTGCACCGCGGTCTCCAGTGACTCCCCGGGCTCGACAAAGCCGGCGAGCAGCGAGTAACGGTTGCTCTCCCACAGGGCATTCGATCCCAGCAGGATTCGGTCGTCCTGATCCGTGATGCCCACAATGATGGCGGCATCGGTGCGCGGGAAGACCTCGGTGTTCGACACGGGATCGCGGCGAACCCAGCCGCCCTTCTCCGACACCGTCGGCTCGCCCGTGCGGGGCGAGAACCGATGAGACGCATGCCAATTGAGCACTCCGAGCGCCTCGACCAGCATGCCGGCATCCCGATCGCTGAGAACATTGCCGAGGGTGCGAAGGCTGCCCCACTCGGCCTCGGCTAGGTGGCCTGCGTCGTCAAGCTGCACAGCAACGATTGGAGTGCCGACCGGCTCGGGGCTCGAGGTCGACAGCGAACGGCCCAGGTAGACCCTCAATTCGCCCGAGGGAACCGCGTCGACAGGCAACAGCGCGAGACTCGACTCAGACGACAACAGGGCCGAACCCTGAAAGATCGGAAGGATGCGCGTGGCCGGGTCTGCCCACAACTCATCGAACAGGTTGTCACGTTCGCGGGCCAGGTTATCCCTGTTCATCTCGAAGCGAGATAGCGGCAGTCTCGAGGAAAAAGAATGTGGCATGGAGAGGCGAGCCCGTCAGAAGTGCGTGGCGTGAAGCGATTGAGTGGGGCGGGCAACCTACCCTGTCTGGTATGGCCAGATCCCATCTCACTCTAGCCGCGCTCGCCACCTCGGCCGTGCCGGGGCTGGACGTCGCCGGCGCCGCACACTTCGGAGGAAGCGAGGGTGGCGACTTCGACGCTGCCCTGCTCACCGGTCGTGACGGAAAGCACTGGATTATCCGTGCCCCCCGCAACGCCCGCGCTGAGTCGGAGCAGTCTGCTGATCTCGTTGCGCTTCGCGCACTGAGCGCCGGGGTGCGCACGCGCCTTCCGTTCTCCGTCTCCACCTTTGCGGGCCAGGCGCCGCTCGGCTCCACTCGTGCCTTCGTCTACGAGTTCGTCTACGGCGCGAAGGTGACGCTCGGGTCAATCGGGTCCGGGCCCGATTCGCTCGCGTCATCCATCGGCTCTGCGATCGCCGCCATCCACTCGTTGCCGACCAGCTTCGTCGCGGACGCTGGTCTGCCCGTGCTTACCTCGGGCGAGTGCCTGCGCGCAGCAGTCACCGTCATGGATCGCGCTGCCGCGACCGCGCTCGTACCCGCAGCCCTCATCGGCCGCTGGGAGAAGGCGGCTGAAGACACGAAACTCTGGCAATTCCAGCCCACCGTGATCAATGGTGCGGTTTCGGCGGATTCGTTTCTCGCGGCGGACGACGCGGTCGCCAGCGTGCTGGGCTGGCAGGAGTTGCGCGTGAGCGACCCGGCACGCGACCTGCAGTGGGTGCTCTCGAATGACCCCGTCGCCGACAGCGTCTTCGACGCATACTCCCGCGCTCGCGGGGCCACGGACCGCCAGGTGAAGCAGCGCGCCATGTTTTACGCGGAACTCGAGGTTGCGAAGTGGCTGCTGCACGGAACCGAAACGCGCAACACCGAGATCGTGGATGACGCGGTGCAGATGCTGACCGGCCTGGTCGACAACATCCGCAACGACGTGATGAACCCGATCGGCACGCAGACCATGCCGACCATGGCGGTGGATGAGGTCGAGGCGTTCCTCGCCCGCAGCGAGAGAGCCGTTTAGTCGGCTTCCGGCCCGCGGCGTGCGGACTTTGAAGGGTCGGTCTGCCTCGACGTGACGCGGTCGCACACCGGGCGCCGGGCTGCCAACGTGCGTCGAGCTCCCAAGTTCGCGTCGAGAACGCCACTTTTGCTGCCTCGGGTCGGGTCAACCCAGCCGAAGTGGCGTTCTCGACGAGGGTGGGGGCCGCTGCGGCCGCGGCGCGGCAGCTGCAGGGCGACACGCCATGAGCGCGGGGCATCGCCGGGATCGCGGGATGCCGTCTGGTTTGGGGGGGATTTAGCGGCAGCAGTATGCGGTCAGAGTGCCGTGCGGCCGCTGGCGCGCATGAGAAGGGTGGTGGGCCCGTGCGCGCGAGTCGGTTGAGGCGCTCAGTGCGGCAATCACGAGTCGCCCGGTGCCGTGGCCGCTCGCCACGCCGCTAGCAGCTCCGACTCGTCGAAGAGCCGCTCGGGACGGATAATGGCGTCGTCTGACACGTAGTAGAACACGGCATTGATCCTGGTGATATCGATGCCCTTGAACCGCGCATACGCTAGCCGGTACAGAGCAAGCTGCAGCTGCTTCTGCTGTAGATCTTTCGCTCCACTCGGGGCCTTGCCTGTCTTCCAGTCGACGATTTCGAATCGCTCACCGCCGACCACGTCGTCGCGCCCGACGGAATAGACAGCATCGATCTTGCAGATGATAATCCGGTTGTCGAAGGGCAGGTGTATCTCTATCTCGACGTCCACAGGGCTGAGCCCCGCCCAGCGTGAGCGTTCGAAGATGCCTTTCAGTCGCTCAAGCTCAACCAGGTCGAGGTCATCTCCCTGCTGCTCGAAATCGAGTTCGCCTGAGGCAGCATCCACCAGTTCTGCGGGCGACGATGCCCCGTATCTCGCCTCGACCCAACTATGGAACCGGGTTCCGAGCCTGGTGGCGCGATACGGCTTCTCGGGCATGGGGCGGCGAAGCGCTCGGGCCACGCCCTCGGGGTCGGTGACGAAATCCTTGAATCGGGATGCGGGAATCCGTTCCGGCAACGGCACGACCCCCGACGCGAGCGCGGCGGCTTTCCGCTCGGCCAGCAGGAGGTCGAGGTCACGCTGCCAGATGCCGGCCGGGCGTGCTTCGTCCATAGTGCCGAGCACCAGTTCGGCGGCTCGTTCGACGACCCTTCGCCGATCACCCAGAGGGTCAAGCGGCCATTGCTCGATCTCTGCTTCACCCTGAAGCGGGTTATCTTCGTACGCACTCTCGGTGGGAAGCTCGCCGATGAGACCCGCCGCGGCGAGCTCGACGAGGAACACTCCGGGCGGACGAGGCTTCGCCTGCCCACCCCAGAAGGCTCCGGTCATGAGCAGGGAGTCCTGCGCCCTGGTGACCGCGACGTATCCAAGTCGGCGCTCTTCGGCCTGGTGTCGAGCCGCCAGTTCGGCCTTGAAACGCTTGAGCCCGGCGTCGAACTCGGCCTGGGTTTGGGCGCCCTGCCAGTCGAGTCGCGGAAGCTCGCGCGCATCCCCCCTGAATTCGAACGGTAGCTGCCCAAACCTCACCCAGCCCGTGCCCTCCCGCGAGGCCGCGGGCAGCTCGTCTGTGGTCATTCTGGGCACGGCGACGATCTCCCACTCGAGACCTTTTGCGCCGTGGATGGTGAGTAATTGCACGGTTCCGCGCTCGGCATCCTCGCTGCGCGGACCCATCGTGTCGCTGCGCGCGGCACGGTCGAGCCAGCCGAGGAAGGCGCCGAGGGTTGCCTGCTCGTCGCTGGCAAGGAAGCCGGCGAGTTCATCGCGGAACGCGTATAGGTTTGCTGCTCCCAGGCCGGATGATTCGTTGGCGATCACCTCAATGTCAAGCAGCAGCTCCTGCTCGACGAGTCGCACCAGGTCGGGCAGGGCGAGACCAGCCCGGGAACGGAAAAAGGCGAGTTGGCGTGCCACAGCGCGCAGCCGGCGCAGACCGAGCTCGCTGAAGCCGGACAGCTGGCCGTGACCCTCGGGAGCCTCCCCCACGAAATCCAGGGCGTCGACGATCGAACGACCGTCGTCGATGGCGACAGAGTCGCGCATCCGCTCTTTCACGTCGTCGCTCAGTGCGACCTGCGACCAGTGGCGCGAATGCAGCCAGCCCGCCACGGCGGCAAGCTCCCGCAGGTCTCGCGGCCCGATCGCCCAGCGGGCCCCCGAAAGCAGGCGGATCAGCTCGGACCCCGCAGTCGGATCATGAATGACACGCAACGCGCTCACCAGATCGACAATTTCGGGAGCGGAGAGCAACCCGCCGATGCCCAGGATGTGGTGCGGAATCCTGAGATCGGCCAGGGCGCGAGCGAACAGCCCCATGTGGCGACGCTGGCGGAACAGGATGGCCGCTGTGCGGCGCCCGCCATCCCCCGACGGCCTCTCGAGCTCGCTCTTCAACCACCGGGCGACGGCCCGCGATTCTTCGACCATGTCGTCGAAGTACGCACCGATGAGGGATCCGGCGGGGGCCGCCGGACGCGGGCGCAAAGACTCGACGGTGATGGGCGATGCCGCACTCAGGGGAGCCACGAGCAGGTTGGCCGCGTCGAGGATCGTGGTTGCGTTGCGCCAGCTCGTGGAGAGCGCAAATTCGCTGGTGGAACCGAAATCGCCCGCGAATCTGGCGAGGTTGGCGGCACTCGCACCGCGCCATCCATAAATCGACTGGTGCGGATCACCCACGGCCATTACGCCGTGACCAGCGAAGAGCGTTGCCAGCAACTCGGTCTGCACGACGCTCGTATCCTGGTATTCGTCGAGCAGGATGACCCGATACCGGTCGCGGTACGACTGGACCGTGGCCGATGAACGCCCGCAGATCTGCAGGGCAAGGGCTACCTGATCGCTGAACTCCAGAAGCCCGCGTCGACGTTTTTCGAGGGCGTACTGCTCGGCGAGCTGCAGCAGCGGGGCCAGCGCCGCGACATCCGAGACGGCTTTGGTGACACTCGCATACGGGGTCGCCTTGGTCTTGCCGCTCGTATACGGCAGCGCGGCAAGGTCGGCAAACCGCTCGGCGTAGCTCTCCACCGCGGAGGCGACTGCGACATTATCGCTGAGCTGGTGGCTCAGCTCGAGCACCTTCTCGGTGATCGCATCAATGCTGCTGCCGAACGCCACGAGCCGGTTGTCAGCGCTCTGAGTGACAATTCGCCGAGCCAGTTGCCACGACGACGCGTCATTCAACAGCGCCGATTCCGGCTCACGGCCGATCAGCAGCGCGTTCTCGCGGAACAGCGCGCTGGCGAACGAGTTGTATGTTGACACCGTCGGCTGATCGAATTCGGCGCGCTCCGGGTCACGGGACGCGCGGCTGCCCTGAACGAGTCGCAGCTGCGTAATGCGCCGCGCGATGCGGTCGGCAAGACCCGCGGCCGCCTTTCTGGTGAAGGTGAGCCCGAGCACCTGGTCGGGCATCACGAGGTTGTTGGCGAGCAGCCACACCACGCGGTTGGCCATCGTCTCGGTCTTTCCGCTGCCGGCGCCGGCGACGACCAGGGCGGGGGTCAGCGGCGCCTCGATGACGGCCTGCTGTTGGGTGGTCGGCTCGGGCAGCCCGAGCAGTTGAGCAAGCTCCAGCGACGAGATGCTCATGAGCTCACCGCCGGCACGATGTGGATCCTGCAGCGACCGTAGCTCCACGGGTCGAGGCAGTGCGAGCCGAGCTGGGCAACGAATACGGCACCGGCCATGCCGTCGGCGTCGTTCATGATCCTGTCGCGAAACGCGTCGAGTTCCGACGCAGTGAAGGCCCTCTGGTGCGGGGCCGCGTACTCGGTGCCGCGTGTTCCCTTCGACACGATCACCAGTTTCGCTCCCCCGTTGATGAGGCCGTCGGGCACGCCCTCGATCGCCGCCGAGGCGAACGCGAGTTGGTAGGCGCCGAGCTGCGCATGGTCGAGCACCGCGTCGTCGGATGTCGGATCGTTTCGTCCCGTCTTCAGGTCGACGATCACCGCGGTTCCGTCGGGGTAGCTCTCAACCCTGTCGATTTTGCCCCTGAGGGTGGCCCGGCCGACCTCCAGTTCGAAGGAACCTTCCCTGCTCACCACCGTTCCCCCGGCCGCGTCGAAGTCTCTCAGGTAGGCCGACAGCCGTGACGTGAGGTCGCGGGCTCGAGCCTTCTCCACTTCCGAATGCCAGCCCGCCTCAAAGCTGAGTTCGCCCCAACGTTCGTTCACCGCGGCGAAGAGCGCATCCGGAGTGGTCTCAACAGCCTTTTCTGCGACAGAGTGGATGAGCGTGCCGAGGTTTGCCGCGACGCTGGATGATCCGCCGCCCACCTCGTCGATCAGCCAGTGCAGGGCGCACGTTTCGAACGCTTCCATGCGCGAGGGCGACACGCGCACGGTCGCCTCCGGGTCGCCGAGATCGGTGAGCGACGCGGTCGTGCTTGGTTCGCTCAACCCGTACCACTGGTCGGGATGTGCACCGGGCACGCCCTCGGCCGAGAGCCGGGCGATTCCGGATGCCGCCTCCCCCGATCCCGTCAAAGTAAGCTCGCGCCGCATCCGCGCCACCATCCCGCGCAGGCTGAGCGGATGCCGCGGCAGCCCCGCGACGGAACCCTCGGGCACGAGCCGCAGGAATGGGGACGGCAGGTTGTCGTCGCCAGCCACCGCGGTGACGACGACCTCGGATCGAGCGCGCGACGTGGCCTGCGCGAACATCCGCAGCTCGTCATGCATCACATCCAGACGCTGATCGACGGTGCTCGGGTCGCCCCCGGACAGCACAACCAATAGATCCTGAGAACCCAGCAGTGAGCCGCGAATGCGCAGATTCGGCCAGACGTTCTCCTGCATACCGGCCACGACGACAATCTCGAATTCGCGACCGACCATGGCGGACGGTGTGCCGACCGTCACGGAATCGATGGTCGCCCGTAGCGCGAGTGTGTCTTCGGCAACATCGGCCGATCGCCACGAATCCAGAAACACCGCGGCGGGAACGTCGGGGGTGCGCTCGACGAACCGCTTGGCAGCCGAGAACAGTGCGACCACGGCATCGAGGTGGCGATTCGCCTCCTCCGCCACGAGGCCCGAGCCGAGTGCCTGCTCGAACCAGGTCTTCTCCAACCCGCTGCGCTGCCAGGCGCCCCACAGCAACTCCTCGATGGTTTCGCCCGCGAGCGCACCGGCGGCGGTGTCGTGCAAATTTTTCGCGACGACCAGCGCGGCGCGCGCCACTCTCGTATCCACGGTCACCAGCCCGGCCGGATGCGCGAGCGCGTCGACCAGCAGGTCGTCTGCCGCGCGATCCCCGCCTCCGGCAAGCTCTTCGTGCCGCAGCGCTGCCTTCAGTCGGCGCAGCGACACGGCGTCGAGCCTGCCCACGGCGCCGCCCAGAAGCTCGAGCGCGACCGCGCCATCGAGCTCTCGACCGGATGACATTCCGGCGACGCCGAGCGCCAGTTCGAGAAGGAGGATCAACCCCTCAACCGCGTACTCGTCGCGCACTGCGGCACGGGCACTCGAGACGCTCGTCGCGACCTCAAGAGCGCGCAGTTCACGCGCGAGCGAGGGCACGACGGTTCCGGATCGCACCACCACCGCCATCTGCGACCAAGGGATGCCGTCGAGCAGGTGGCGTTCTCGAAGCCGGCGGGCGATGAACGCGACCTCCTCGGCGGGAGAACCCAGTCGATAGGCGGCGGCAGTTGCCGTCGCACTGCCCGTGGCATTCGTGACGGCAGCGGCAGCCAGTGCCTGTCTCTGGGGCCCCGCAGCGGCGGCGCCGATGCGGCCGGTGATGCCGGCCACCAGCTCTCGCAGCTCCGACCCGTGACGATGAACATGCTTGAGGTAGAGCGACTGCACGGGTCGCCCGAGGGCGGTGCCGAGTCGGCCGAGCAGATCGGGTTGCGCGCCCCGAAAACCGCCGGTCGTGACATCCGGATCACCGAAAGCAATCACCGAAATACCCCGGCCCACCAACGCCCGAAGCAGGGTGACGGTCGACTCGGTCGACTCCTGGGCATCATCCAGAATCACCAGGCGCAACCCATCCAGACGGAGGGGACCCTCTTCGGCGATGAGTGCCGCCGCCTCGCGGATGAGCTCGGTCGAATCGAAATGACGTTCGCGGTAGCTGCCCTTGACCGCGTCATAGACGGTGATGAAGTGGGATGCGGCCACCCATTCGGGTCGACCATGCGTGCGCCCGAGCGAGGCCAGCGCGGCCGGGCTCACTCCGTACTCAACGCTGCGCATCATGAGGTCGCGCAGCTCGGTCCTGAAGCCCCGAAGACGCCGAACCTCAGGATCCAGTTGCTCGGGCCATTCGGTTCCGGTGCCGTCTTCTATCTCGCCGGCGAGCAGATCCGCAATGATCCGGTCCTGTTCGGCACCGGTCAGCAGCGTCGGCGCAGGATCGCCCGCGAGCGCGGCGGCATCGCGCACCACCTCGAACGCGAGCGAGTTCGCCGTGCGGGCCATCGGCCCCGGCGTGGGCACGGCCAGTCGCTGCGCAAGACGATCCCGCAACAGCGTCGCGCTCGCCCGACTCGGGCTCAGGATGACGATCTCGCCGGGAGCCCAACCCCGCCGAAGAACCCGCTCGGCCACCAGCTCGATGAGAGTCGTCGTCTTGCCGCTGCCGGGCGCCCCCATCACCGAGGCGCTGGCGTCATCCGCCAGGTCGATGACCGCCCGTTGGGAGGGGTCGAGGTCGACGGGCAACAAGCGAACGTCACTGCCGCCACGCTCGAAGATCGCCATGGCACCACGGTAGCGGGATGCGCTGACAGTGAACGGCGCCGAGCGACCATGTCGTTGTGTCGTAGCCTGTGATCGTGGACATTCGCATCGGCATCGCCAACAGCCCCCGTGAGATCAGCTTCGAGTCATCGCAGACCTCGAGCGAGGTCGAGAAGACAGTCTCAGTCGCCCTCGAATCGAATTCGAAGTTCGTGAAGCTGCTCGATAACAAGGGAAACGTGTACCTCGTCCCGACCGAGTCTCTCGCTTACCTCGAGATCGGCTCGGAAGAGTCGCGTCGCGTCGGCTTCGTCGCCTAAGCAGCCATGGAGCTTCTCTTCGTCTCGGTCATCGGTGCCTGCATCGGCGGTGTTGTTCGATACAGCCTTCCCAAGCGGGGCTCGTATGGAGCGTTCCTGCTCCCCGCCGCCGCGGCTGCTGTTACCGCCACGGTCTGGGTCGCCCTGCTCTGGGTCGGCTTGGCATTCGAGGGAACCTGGATCTGGGTGGCCAGCATTGGCGCTGGCGCAGTCGCATCCCTCGTCATTGCCCTGGCGTTGCCGCGAACGCGCACCACATCGGATGCCGCGAAGCTCAAGCAACTCGCCGGAGTGTGAGGCGCTGGGCTCGAGCGGCGGGTCGGCTCAGGCTGTGAGGCCGAGCGCATCCATTCTCCGCGTGTGAGCGGCAATCAACTCGGTGAATACCGGCTCGATTCGGGCCTCGTCTGACCTGTGGTCGTCGGTGTACCGCAGTGCCGACCTGGCCACGAGCATTGTGTCTCCCACGAGCCTCCTGCCCCACATCGCCAGTCGAGCCGACAGGCGCGGGTTCTCCTCAATCGCCGAGGTCAGCAAGTCGGCAAGCACGGCTTCCCCGGATTCGCTGCTGAAGATCCCGGCAATGCGACGACCGGTCTCATCGGGAAGCCCCAGCGCGAGCCTTGCGAAGAAGTCGTCGAGAAATCCCGCGGTCAGGTAACACGCCACCACCGTTTCGAACCAGTCCCCGCCGCGAGTGTCGCGCTCGAAGTCGTCGACCACCCTGGTGAACGGCTCCATCACCTCGGCAGGGTCTTTGCCGGCGCGGACGATCTCGGCGACCAGCCTGCGGTGTTTGGCGAGTGAAAGTTCCGCGGCCCGGCCGATAGCCGTCTTGGCGGTGGTCGACGGCGCGGTGGAGATCGCCCTCGACAGGTTCTCGAACACCATCAATTGCACGTAGGCGGACCGCCCAAGGAATCCGAGGAGATCGGGGGTGAACTCGACCAACTCGACCTTGGTGGTGAGCTGGTCAACGCCCCGTGAGCGCAGGCGCGGCACATCTGATCTGCGCGGGGTGCGCGTGAATCGCGAAAACCAGGAAGCCACCGTGCCAGCCTATTGCTCCGAGTGGCAGCCTGTGCTGCCCGGCGACACCCAACCCCTATCATGATATCCATGACAGAAATTCAGCTCACTCATGATCTCTCCACCGTGGAAGGATTCGCACGGCGAGTTGTCATAGACCGCACGCCGCGCAACATCGCTCTCGTGCTCGTGCTGCTCTCGATTGCAGCAATCGCGTACAACACCGTCAGCACGCTGCGCACCCTGTCCGATTTTGGCGGCCAGGCCAGCGACTTCCTCACCGTGTTCTTCTCGGTCGAAGGAGATAGTCCTCTGAGTAGCTTCATGTTCATCGTTATCGTCTGGGCGCCGCTGTTCCTGCTTCCGGCATCGCTGGCCTTCTTCCTCTATTCCCGGGCCACCGAATCAAAGGTCGCTGCGAAGACATTCCAGGAGTTCCAGGCCAATGGATACCTCGCCATCCAGGCCCCCACATCACTGATCGTCAGTCCGAACAATGACCGCAACACGATGCCTGTCGTGTTGGTGAGTCACCCGTCCGTCCCGGATGGGGAGTTCGCGGCATCCCTCGCGGCAATCGAAGCGCAGCTCGCGAGCCTCGACAAGAAAGCGGTCAAGGCGCTCGGACGCTCGGTCGTCAAAGCCGGGGTCAACTTCGGAACCTCAGCGACCGCACTCAATTCGCTACTTCCCGCGGCACTCATGGTGACGGTACCGAGGAAGGGATCATCGAACGTCGTCGTCATTCCTCCCGCCGGAGCGCCCGCCACCTCAGCAAAGACGCGCATTTTGGGTGTCACAGCCTGACCCACGCAGGTTATCGACAGCCGACCCGCTAAACTGGGCCCATACCTCCCGTTCTGGCGGAGGTCCTGCGCCCCAGGACAGAACGGGCGTACCTCGTTACCTGATAGGGCCCTTCTTCTCTTGACATTTTCAGAACTCAATATTGACCAGGACATGGTCGACGCTCTCGCAACCAAAGGCATCATCGAGCCATTCCCCATCCAGACCCAGACGATCCCTATGGGGCTCGCGGGTCAAGACATCATTGGGCAGGCCAAAACCGGAACGGGTAAGACCCTCGGTTTCGGGCTGCAGCTGCTGCAGTCGCTCGGTACCGACCCTGCGCCCGGCGTCAAGGCGCTGGTGGTCGTGCCCACACGCGAGCTGTGCGTGCAGGTAGCCGAAGACCTTGTGCTCGCGGCATCCAATCGACGCACAAAGATCGCTGCCATCTACGGCGGCAAGGCCTATGAGGGCCAGGTCGACGAGCTGAAGGCTGGCGCGCAGGTCGTGGTCGGCACGCCGGGGCGGTTGCTCGACCTCGCCTCGCAACGACTGCTCTCACTCAAGGATGTCAAGGTCATGGTGCTCGACGAGGCAGACAAGATGCTCGACCTCGGCTTTCTCGCCGACATCGAGAAGTTGTTCGCGCAGACCTCGCCCACCCGCCACACCATGCTGTTCTCGGCGACCATGCCCGGGCCGATCGTTGCCCTTGCACGTCGTTTCATGAATAAGCCGATCCACATCCGGGCCACCGACCCCAACGAGGGGCTGACGCAGGCAAACATCAAACACATCGTGTACCGCGCCCATAATCTGGACAAAGACGAGGTCATCGCGCGCATCCTGCAGTCTGAGGGCCGCGGCAAAACGGTGGTCTTCACGCGCACCAAGCGTGCCGCCGCCAAGCTCGTCGAAGAGATGAACGACCGCGGTTTCAACGCGGCCGCGGTGCACGGCGACCTCAACCAGGAGCAGCGTGAGCGCGCCATGGCGGCGTTCAAGGCCGGCAAAAAAGACATTCTCATCGCGACGGATGTCGCGGCTCGAGGCATCGACGTCAACGACGTCACCCACGTCATCAACCACACCATCCCCGACGACCACGACACCTATCTGCATCGCGCCGGGCGCACAGGCCGTGCTGGCAAGACCGGGATTGCCGTCACCTTCGTCGACTGGGACGACATGCACAAGTGGTCACTGATCAACCGCGCCCTCGACATGGGAATCCCCGAGCCGACCGAAACCTACTCGTCGAGCCCGCACCTCTTCGTCGATCTCGACATCCCCGAGGGCACGAAGGGCCGCCTTCCCGGCGCGCCGCCCGCCCGCGCTCGCGAAGCCGCACCGTCGTCTGCCGGTCGCGATGGTCGGCCGCCGCGCACAGGTGGAGACCGCGGGTCACGCCCCGCACAGGGCTCACGCCCGCCCCGCGAACGCTCGACCGATGTCGTTCGAGACAGCGCGGCCGGCGGCGGCACACATGACGGCGCGGCCCCGTCCCGTCGCAGTCGCACTCGCACCCGCCGCGGCGGTTCGGGTGCGCCAGGAAACACCCCGCCGGTCGGTTAGGGTCGGGTCTCAGCCGCGGAACGGCTGGGAGCCGGTGCCCGCGGCGATGAGCCGCTCCAGCACCTCGGAGGTCGTCGTGTTTTCTGCGAGACGGTTCGGCTTGCCCTCGCCGTGGTAGTCGCTCGATCCGGTCACGGAGAGTCCGAACTTCGCGGCCAGCTCCAGTAGCCAGCCCTTGCCGTCGTCCGTGTTGTCGCGGTGGTAGACCTCGAGGCCGAACAAGCCGTTGTCGACGAGTTCGCGGATGACCGAGTCATCCATCGACCGATACTTGCCGTGGGTGGCGGGGTGGGCCAGCACGGGCACTCCCCCGGCCGCGACGATCATGCGCACGCCCTCGAGCGGCGAGGGCGCGTAGTACTTCTCGTAGTAGCCACTTTGCCAATGCAGGATGCTCTCGAACGCGGCGCTGCGGTTGGCGACGTGACCCTTGCGCACCAGGGCGTCGGCGATGTGCGGCCGGCCGAGGGTGGTGCCGTCGAGCGATTCGGCGAGCACGTCATCCCAGGTGAGGTCGTAGTCTGCCGAGATTCGCTCGACGATGCGCTCGGCCCGGCGCAGCCTCCCGTCCCGGATGCGGGCCGTCTCGGAGACGATTCCGGCATCGAGCGGGTCGAAGAGGTAGGCCAACATGTGCACGCTCGCCGGGCCGTAGTTGGTGCTGAGCTCCATGCCGGGAATGACCGTCAGGCCGCTTCCGGATGCCGCAGCGAACGCCTCCTGCCACCCCGCAGTGGAATCGTGGTCGGTGATCGCCACCGTGCCGAGGCCAGCCGCAACCGCGGCCCGCACCAGCTGCGTCGGAGTCTCCGTTCCATCGGATACCGCGCTGTGGGTGTGCAGGTCGATGGCGCGGTCGGGCATTCTGCAAGCCTATTGGCATAGGCTCGGGCCGCCATGATTCGTCGAACCCTCGCAGTATCCGTCGCACTCGGGATTGCGCTAGCCATCGTCGCCTGGCCGCAGGCGATTGGGCTCTCACGGGCGCCAATTACCGCGCATGTCGTCTCATTGCGGGGGCTCGCGATCGTTGCTGCCGTCGTCGTCGCCGTGGTGCTGATAGTCGTCGCTACACGCTCTCGCCGCGCGAGAGTTCTCGCTTCGGTCGCCGCGGTGCTGCTCACCCTGTTTGGCGCCGCTAACTTTGCCATCCTGGCCAGCAGGGGAACGGCCGGATCGGACGGTTCGCCGGCGTCGACGGCCGGTGTCACCGTGCTGGCCTGGAACACACTCGGGGATGCCCCCGGCGCCAGCGTGATCGCAGAACTCGCGATCGCCGAGGGGGCCGACATTGTCAGCCTTCCCGAGACGACGGCAACGGTCGGCCGTGACGTCGCCGCACTCATGGCGACGGCGGGGATGCCGATGTCGACGTTCACTCTCGCCTACGACAACAACAACCCCGCACGCTCGACCACGCTGCTGATCAGCACCGAACTTGGCGAATACGCGGTGGATGAGACCTCCCGCACCACGCTTGTGCTGCCGACGGTCATCGCAACCCCGACCAACGGCACCGGTCCGACGATCGCGGCCGTGCACACTCTCGCTCCCCTGCCGCCGATGATGCTGGCATGGCAGCAGGATCTGCAGTTCGTCCAGGCGCTGTGCACCAGAGACAGCGTTATTGTGGCCGGCGACTTCAATGCCACCGTCGACAATTTCGCGGGGCTAGGAACCGACAGCGGTTCAACGCTTGGAGAATGCTCGGATGCCGCGCTTTCCGGCCACGCGGCGGCGCTCGGCACCTGGCCCACCATCCTGCCGCCGGCGCTGGGCTCGCCAATCGACCACGTTCTCGTCACTGACGACTGGGTCGTGACCGGCGTTCGGGTCATTGAGACCCACGACGACTTCGGAAGCGACCACCGTCCGATCGTCGCTCACCTCGCCGCCGTCCGATAGGCACGCACTCACAGCGCTGGGTTAGGCTCGGGCCGCCATGATTCGTCGAACCCTCGCCGCCATCGTCATCGTCGCGACGGCACTCCTTCTTCTGGTGATCGCGTGGCCGCAGTTGTTCGGGGCGGCGCAGCTTCCGATCCTCGCGCAACTCGTGTCGCTGCGGGCGGCGGCGGCCAGCGTGGGGCTCGGCATCGTGGCGTTACTCGTGGTGGTGGCGCTCGTTGCGGCGCCGGTTCGGCGGTTCGCGGCATCCATGGCGGCCATTGGGCTCGTGTTCTGTCTGGTCAATCTCGCCGTACTGTCGACGCGGGGTTTCGGTAACACCACCTTTGCAGCGGCCACCGATAACGACGTGACCGTGCTCAGCTGGAACACCCTCGGCGACCTGCCCGGAGCCGACACCATCGCGCAACTGGCCATCGAGGCGGGCGCCGACATCGTGGTGCTGCCCGAAACCTCGCGGGCCGCGGGCGAGGCCGTCGCCACCATCATGGGCGAGGCTGGGCTGGCGATGGTGGCCCACACCTCGTCATACGACGAGATCTCCAAAGCGCGATCGACGACGCTGCTGATCAGTGCCGACCTCGGCGACTACACAGTGGATGAGGGGGCCCGCACCACCACCGTGCTGCCCTCCGTGATCGCCATCCCGGCCGACGGCACGGGGCCGACCATCATCGCCGTGCACCCGGTGGCTCCCATCCCCGGAGAGATGGATCACTGGCGCCAGGACCTGCGATGGGTGAGGGATGCCTGCGCCGGCGGCAACGTCATCATGGCCGGTGACTTTAACTCGACCATGGACCACTTCGCAGGGCTCGCGACCGCCCCGAACGCCGCCATCGGTGAGTGCCTGGATGCGGCGGTCGCCACCGATAACGCCGCCGTCGGCACCTGGCCTTCCGCCGCGCCCGCGCTGCTCGGCGCCCCCATCGACCACGTGATGGCCACCGCGAACTGGCGCGCGACCGGGATGCGCGTGATTGAAACCCAGGACGACGCCGGCAGCGATCACCGCCCGATCGTGGCGCAGCTGACCCCCGCAGGCTGAGCGGGACTCTGAATTGCCTCAGCACCCCATCCGAGCTACGGGACAGTCGCGCAAGACACAGTCCCCTGACAATCGCCGGAGCATCAATCGCTGGAGCATCCGTCCCGCTCCCCCTGCCGACAATCACGGTCGAGATCGTGATCAGGCGTCTTCTGTATTTCCGGGTCGATGCGAACTGTTAGCGATCTGCCGGGTCATGACGAGAGCCCTCTGGCGAGGGCGGCTTCGAACAGCGTGCGAGCGACCTGAGCGGCTTTCTCGGTCGCTGCTACGCCCACCGGCTTCGCCTCGTAGCGGTCCTGATTACGCGCGCGCCGCAGGCGATCGAACTCTCGCGCCGCTCTTTCCGCGGGCGGCTTGTCGAAGACGGCACGCAGATAGCGGCCGAGCGCCTCGTGCTGGCCGGGTCCGTTAGTTGTCCGAAAGCCGTACGCCGCCAGCAGCGCCTCGCCCGTGTCGTGACAGGCATCGTAGGCAATCCCGTACCTGACGACGACACTGGTGAGCAGTGGCAGTTGGTCCAGGCGCTCCTCAGCCTGCCGCAGGAACGAGGTCGCGCGCGCAATGTCTGACGGCACGACATCGAGACGTCGCCCCTCGACCAGCGCGAGTACCGTCGCCTGCTGGACGCGCGTGAGCGGTATTAGCGCCACGGTAACTCCCCGATTACAGCGACCGCCGGGCCGCGGCGCACGTTGTCCAGGAAGCCGGAGGTTGCGGCGAACTCCTCGGTGGTGAGGATCGTCGGGTTCACGGGGCGGTGCACCGCGGACTCGACCCGTGTGCATGCTTCGTAGATGGCGTCCACCTCGGGCTCACCGAGCACCATGACGTCGATGTCGTGCGGTGCCGGACCGGCATCCCCGAGCATCCGCGCAGCGAAAGAGCCGTAAAGGAATGCGGACTCAATCCCATCGATGTGGGCAAACTCGCTAGCCAGGATCACCACAGGGCCGGTCGCTATCATGAGGATCTCACGCAAGGGATCCACCAGCGGGCTCTCGCCGTTGGCGCGTATCAACCTCGTGCGGCCCACGTGTCGCTCGCTCAGGATGCCGGCGTCCACCAGACGAGCGACTTCGCGATGCGCCGTCGGGTAGGCCAGGCCGGCACGATCGGCCAGATCGGTGACGCTCAGTTCCTCCCCCGTGAGCAATAAGGTGGAGAGCAGGCGCGCTTGACCGTCCGACCGGAAGATCGGAGCAAGAAGCGGCGCCGCAGTTCTCATATGGTTGATATTATCATCCATTATATCAACATTCAACGGCACGCGATTGGGCCGTACGTCGACCGCCCCGTCATGCTTGAGTTGCTGAGCTGATTGACGATGCCGGGCTGCGCATGGCCGCGTTCACATCCTCATACGACGAGGTGTCCAACGCACAATCGACGACCCTGCTGGTCAGTATCGCCTCGGCGACTGCCAGGTGGATGAGACCGCCCGCACCACCACCGTGCTGCCCTCCGTGGTGGCCACGCTGCTAGGGACCCCGATCGACCACGTGATGTCAACCCCAAACTGGCTGGCTACCGGGATGCGGGTGACGCTGACCCACCCGCGGGGGCGCTCGCTTTCCCGCCCAAATGAAGGAGATTCCGCCGCCAACGACGGCACCCAGTGCCCCGCGCACTCCCTACGCGGGAATCTCCTTCATTTGGGCGGGGCGGCGCTCGGTCGGTGAGCCGGGTGGAGAATGGACGCATGGCTGACTCCACCACATCCTCCCCCGCCCCTCGCGCTACCTCGAATCGGTCGACGACACCGGTCTCGTCGACCTTCGTCAACTACATCTCGTCGCAGTGGGCAGACCGGCCCGACGAGGTGCCCGCCCCGCGTGAGCAGTCCGCTTACGCCGCCGACCGGCGTGCCCGCATCTCGGCGCTGCACCCCGGCAAGCGACTGATCATCCCGGCCGGCGCCGCCAAGGTACGCTCCAATGACTGCGACTACCCGTATCGCGCCCATTCCGCGTTTGCTCACCTGACCGGGTGGGGCTCGGATTCTGTCGCGGGCAGCGTGCTGGTGCTAGAGCCAACCGATGACGGGCACACCGCCACCCTGTACTTTCGTGAGGCGGCAGGTCGAGACACAAATGAGTTCTACGCGGACTCTGACGTCGGAGAATTCTGGACCGGTCCCCGGCCGTCGCTCGCGCATGTCGCCGCCGATCTGGGGCTTGCCACGGCCGCGCTCCCCGCTTTCTCCACCATCATTGACAGCGTGGATGCCGCGACTCTCATCGTCCGCGATGCCGACCGTGACGTGACCGACCAGGTGGACGGCCGCAGGCTGCTCGCGGCAGACAGCGAGGCGCTCGAGACGGACGGCGACACCGAACTCACGCGGGACCTGAGCGAGCTGCGGCTCGTCAAAGACGCGTTCGAGATCGCCGAGATGCGCGCCGCCGTCGCCGCCACGAAACTCGGGTTCGATGACGTGATCCGCGACCTGCCGCAGGGGGTAGCCCACAACCGGGGCGAACGCCTGGTCGAGGGCACGTTCAACCGACGCGCGCGCGCCGAGGGCAACACGGTCGGGTATGACACGATCGCGGCATCCGGAGCCCACGCCTGCATTCTGCACTGGACACGCAATGACGGCGCCGTCGTGCCGGGTGACCTGATCCTGATCGACGCCGGCATCGAGCTCGAAAGCTACTACACCGCCGATGTCACTCGCACCCTGCCGGTCAACGGCACGTTCAGCGAGGTGCAACGGCGCGTCTACGAGGCCGTATTGGAGGCTGCGGATGCCGCGTTCGCCATAGTGAAGCCGGGCCTGACGTTTCGCGAGATCCATGCCGAGGCCATGAAGGTCATCGCGAAGAAGACCGCGGAGTGGGGCCTGCTGCCGGTGAGCGCAGAAGAATCACTTGAGCCAGATCATCAGTACCACCGGCGCTACATGGTGCACGGCACGAGTCACCACCTCGGCATTGACGTGCACGACTGCGCCGCGGCTCGCCGTGAGCTCTACCTCGACGGCGTGCTCGAAGTCGGCATGGTGTTCACCATCGAGCCGGGACTCTACTTCCAGCCCGACGACCTGAGCGTGCCCGGGGAGTATCGCGGCATCGGAGTTCGCATCGAAGACAACATCCTCGTTACCGAATCGGGCGCCGAGAACCTGTCGGTCGGTATCCCGCGCACCGCCGATGACGTGGAGGCCTGGGTGCGCGGTGACCAACACTGAAACCGTGCGGGCGTCATTCACAGCGTTCCGCGCGCAGGATGCCGCGGCCGCCGAGCGCCTGATGGCCGACGATTTCGTCTTCACCAGCCCGCAGGACGATCGCATCGACAAGGCCGCGTGGCTCGAGAAGTGCTTCCCCACCGCCGACCACTTCGCCTGGCAGAAGCTAATCGCCGTCACCGAGGTCGATGCCGAGACAGTGCTCGCATACTACGAATACGAGCTTCAGACCGGCAACAGGTTCCGCAATACGGAGATCATCTCCGTACGCGGCGGTCGGATTGCGGAGGTTCAGGTGTTTTTCGGCGGCCGTGTGCCCTGAGTCGATTTCGTCGGCACGCTCGGCGGTGACGTGTGACCGGTGAGACACTGTGACCATGGACGTTGTTTCGATGCAAGACCTGCCTCGCCGTCCCCTGTCGACGGGAGAGCTCATCGCGCGCCGTCGCCAGCATCCTGCAGTCGACATCATCGCCATGACAAGAGAGATCGATCAGAAGGCAAGGTTCAACGATCTTCCCGGCGTGAACTCCACGCTGATCACGCTCGGCGCTGTGCCGGAGTAGGTCGACGCCGCCGGGTTGTGCTTGTAGCCGCTGCACGTGATTCGGCGCGCCCCTCACGCATATTACGCCTACCGAGGTATCTTCTTCACATGAATAAAGAAATGCGAGAACCCACCTTCTTCGTCCTCATGGCACTGCTCAGTGGGCCGAAGCACGGGTATGCGCTCATCACCGAAGTGGCATTTCTCTCGGACAACGCTCTCACTCTTCAGGTGGGAACACTCTATGGTGCACTGGATCGGCTGCAAAAGGAGGGCCTCGTCTCGCAGTCGGGATCGGAGATCGTATCCGGTCGCCATAGGCGATACGTCGAAATCACCGAAGACGGGGTCAATGCCCTTGAGGCGGAGAGTGCGCGGCTTCGCTCACGTGAACTGCGGGTCACCGCAATGTTGACTCAACGACGGATCGGGTTCGCCTCATGAACGCGCTCGAGAGCCGGTACCGGCGAGCTCTGAGATGTTATCCGGCGACGTGGCGTCTGAATAATGAAGAGGCCATGCTGGGCACGCTGCTGGATGCGGCTGAAGGGCAGGATCGCGCTACGCCGAGACAGTTGGAACTTGCGAATCTTGCAATTCATGGAATGGGAAGTCGCATTGGACACGTTCCCTTCACAATTCCGGCGGCAGTGCGTGACCGGGCATCCACCGCGGCCTTGGCCATCGGAGCAGCGATCGCTCTCACCGCAGCGATGCAGTTGGAGGTGCCGCCGGACAATCCGTCTCAAACTATTTGGGCTGAATACCAAACATTCGGGCCGTTCGCGTCGCCAGCAATCATCATTTATTCAGTGTGGATCATCGCCCTCTTTTCGGGGATGGCAGGGTTTCCGACGGCGGCGCGAAGCTTCACTCTCGCCACTGTCCCGCTGTCGTTCGCGATCCGCGTTGTGGCGGACTCGCAGAATATGGGGCTGAGGCCGACGTGGAACTTTCTGGGTCTATTGGTCCTGCTGGCTGTACTGGTTGCCGCAGGAAAACCGGGTTCGACCCGATCCAGTTCTCGCTGGCTTGTCGGATGGTTCCTGCCCGCACTCCTTCTTTTTGCTGTGCCACAGATCCTCCGGCCCAGCTGGTTCTCTTATCAGGAACCTCTTTGGCTTGCCAGACCTGAGCTGATTTCCTGGTCCCCTCTCATAGCCGTCCTGCTCGCTGCTGTGCTCCGTTTGGCAGGCAGATCGGCATGGGCTGTTGTGGCGTTGCTGATCGGTCTGCCCTTCACTGCGGCTGCCCTTATGGGAGGCGTCGGAATTTCATTCGAGACCGCCCAACTCAGCCTCGGACTTACCATCGCCGCGCTGGGGCCGGTAGTGCTACTTCCAATATTCGGCATCCGATTGCGACTGGAACGGGTGTCGCACCAATAGCTACTCCGCCGGGTGCGACAGCAGCGCCTGCTGCGCCTTCGCAGTCAGCTCCGGATCGATGATGATCTGGTAGTTGCTGGCGAGCACCTGGTGCGTGGAGGTGAAATCGCGGCGGCGACGACCGATCGTGTACGTGACGATGCTGAAGATCATCCCGAAGCCTGCTCCGATCAGGAGTGCGGCGCCTACGATGCCGAACGTCTGGGCGCTCGGCGGGGTGAACAGCGTGAAGACGAGGCCCAGGAAGAGACCCAGCCAGGCTCCGGATGCCGCGCCCGCCAGTGCGGCTTTGCCATAGGTCTGCTTACCGGTGACCCGCTCTACCGTCTTGAGGTCGTTGCCGACGATGGAGAGTTTCGCGACCTCGAAATCGGCCTTCGACAGTCGATCGACGACGGACTGGGCCTCAAGGTAGGTGTCGTACGTTCCGAGCACGTCACCCTTCGGGACGCTGGGAAGGGCGAGGCCACGGCGGGCGAACATGCTCTGGTTAGTCACCGGGCCATTGTGCCACGCGGGGGTAGGGTTTGAGCGTGAGCACGTCGAGAGTATTCGCGGCCCGACTGGTCGGGTGCTCCGTTTTCGACCCCAATGGCGAGAGGGTCGGCAAGGTTCGTGACGTGCTCGTGGTGTACCGGTCGCTCGGCGGCCCGCGAGTGGTCGGCATGGTGCTCGAGGTGCCGGGTAAGCGCCGCGTGTTCCTGTCCATCGGGCGCGTGACCAGCATCGGCTCCGGCCAGATCATCACCACCGGCCTCATCAACCTGCGCCGGTTCGAGCAACGTGGCGGCGAGATCAGGGTCATGGCCGAGCTTCTTGGTCGTAACGTGCGACTGCGCGACGGTTCGGGCGAAGCGACCATTGAGGATGTCGCGATCGAAGAAACCGGGCTCGGCGAGTGGGAGGTGAACCAGGCGTTCCTCCGACGCCCCAAAACAACTGCGTTCGCCAAGGGCGCTACCCTGTTCATCGCCTGGTCGGACATCATCGAGAAGACCGAAACGGGAGAGTCCCAGTCGGCCACCCAGCTCGTCGCCAGCTACGCCGATATGCTTCCCGCCGACCTCGCCACGGCCATGCTCGACCTGCCCGAGCAGCGCATGCTTGAGGTCGCCGACGAACTCTCGGATGACCGCCTCGCCGACGTACTCGAGGAGATGCCCGAAAACGAGCAGGTCGACATCCTGAACCAGCTCGACGACGATCGCGCTGCGGACGTGCTCGACCAGATGCAGCCCGACGATGCCGCCGACCTCATCGCGCACCTTAGCGACGAGCGTGGCGAGACCCTGCTCGACCTGATGGAGCCCGAAGAGGCCGAAGACGTGCGCTTTCTGCTGTCGTACGCGCCAGACACCGCGGGCGGCCTGATGACGACGGAGCCGATCATTGTGTCGGCGGATGCGACCGTGGCCGAGGGCCTGGCCCTGATCCGTCGCCACGAGCTCGCGCCCGCTCTCGGTGCCGCGATCTGCGTGACGCTGCCGCCCTACGAGCCACCGACCGGCCGGTTCCTCGGGATGGTCCACTTCCAGCGGATGCTGCGCTACCCACCCAATGAGCGACTGGGCATCATCGTCGACACCACCCTCGAGCCCGTGCACTCCGGCACGAGCGCGGCGGAGGTGTCTCGCATCCTCGCCAGCTACAACCTGGTGTCTGTTCCCGTCGTCGATGAGAATCACCGTCTCGTCGGGGTGGTGACCATTGACGATGTCCTCGACTATCTGCTGCCGGATGACTGGCGAAGTACGAGCGCCGAACCCGCAGCGTTCACCAACACTTCGACCGCCTCGGTGACGCTGAGAAGGCCGACAACCCAGAGCAGGCCGACAACCCCCGGCAGGAGGGCACCCCGTGGCACGCGACCGTAATTCTCGCTCCAGCCGCTCAGACTCGCGCCTCGACCTACCCCGCGGCCTTCGCACGACACCCTCGCTGTTCCAGAGCCGCGACCGGTTTGGGCGATTCACCGAAGCCATCGCCCGGCGCATGGGCACGCCGTGGTTCCTGTTCGGGCTTTCGATCTTCGTCATCGTCTGGATGATCTACAACACGCTCGCCCCGGAGGGGATCCGGTTCGACTCCGCCGCGATCGGATTCACCGCGCTGACGCTGATCCTGTCGCTGCAGGCCTCCTACGCTGCGCCGCTGATCCTGCTGGCCCAAAACCGGCAGGATGACCGCGACCGTGTGCAGATCGAGCAGGATCGCCAGCGCGCCGAACGCAACCTCAACGACACCGAATATCTCGCCCGTGAGGTGGTGGCGCTGCGGCTGGGGATGAAGGACCTGGCCTCGAAAGAGTTCATCAGGGCCGAGCTGAAATCGCTGCTCGAGGAGCTGGACCGCCCCGACACCAAAGCCGACTGACCCCGTGTCGACCACACACCCGCGCGAGGCCGAGATCGCGAACCACGTGATGCTCAATCTGCGTACCGTGATCGATCCCGAGATCCGTCGGCCGATCACTGAGCTGGACATGATCGGCGGTGTCTCCGTCGACGCGGCGGGTGTCGCATCCATCGACCTGAAATTGACTATCGTGGGATGCCCCGCCGCCGCCACCATCGAACGCGATGTGCACGACGCCGTCGTCGCCACCCCGGGTGTGAGCAGCGCGCGGGTGAACGTGAGCGTGATGACCCCCGTGGAGCGTGAAGCCCTCACCTCGAAACTGCGCGGCGGTCGCCCCAAGACCCTGCAGTTCGGCCCGGATTCGCTGACCCGCATCTATGCAATCACCAGCGGAAAGGGCGGTGTCGGCAAGTCGACGCTGACGGCCAACCTCGCGGTCGCGATGGCCGAGGGAGGTCTTCGTGTGGGGCTGATCGATGCTGATGTGTTCGGCTTCTCGATCCCGGGGCTGCTGGGCATTTCCGGATCGAAGCCCACCCAGGTGGGGGAGATGATCCTGCCGCCGGTCGCGCACGGGGTCAAGGTCATCTCGATCGAGATGTTCGTGCCCAATCGCCCGAGCGATCCATCGGAGGCTGGGCTTCGGGCCCCCGCAAAGGCCGCGGTGTCATGGCGCGGGCCGATGCTGCACCGCACCATCCAGCAATTCCTGACCGACGTGTTCTTCGGCGATCTCGACGTGCTGCTGCTCGATCTGCCGCCCGGCACCGGCGACATTGCGATCTCGCTCGGGCAGCTACTGCCGCAGGCGGAGGTCATCGTGGTCACCACCCCGCAGGCCGCCGCTGCCGAGGTTGCCGAGCGCAGCGCCCTGGTGGCCCGCCAGACCGGCCAGGTGGTGATCGGGGTGATCGAAAACATGGCGGGGTTGCCCCAGCTCGACGGCACGACACTGCACCTGTTCGGTTCGGGTGGCGGGGTGGATGCAGCGGCTCGGCTGTCGACGCCAGAGCAGCCCGTGCCGGTACTAGGGTCGGTGCCGCTGAGCATCGCCGTCCGTGAGGGCGGGGATTTAGGGCTGCCGGTGGTGCTCGC